>NZ_JBAMDC010000348.1:0-6724 GCF_036961605.1 Streptomyces sp. KLMMK | reverse complement strand
CCGGCCGCCTCGTGCGGCTGCGCACCCGTCTTTCGCGTTCCCAGAACTCTCTTGGCAAGGGTCTGCTGACCTTGCTGTCCCGCGAGCACCTCGACGAGGACACGTGGGAGGAGATCGAGGACACCCTGCTGACCGCCGACGTCGGCGTCGCCCCCACGCAGGAGCTCGTCGAGCGCCTGCGCGAGCGCGTGAAGGTGCTCGGCACCCGTACCCCCGAGGAACTGCGCGCCCTGCTCCGCGAGGAGCTGCTGGCCCTCATCGGCACCGACGCCGACCGCAGCGTCCACACCGAGCCCGGCGTGGGTGTGAACGGCGAGGAGAAGCCCGGCGTCGTCATGGTCGTCGGCGTCAACGGCACCGGTAAGACCACCACCACGGGCAAGCTCGCGCGCGTGCTCGTCGCCGACGGCAAGTCCGTCGTCCTCGGCGCCGCCGACACCTTCCGTGCGGCCGCGGCCGACCAGCTGCAGACCTGGGGTGAGCGCGTCGGCGCCCGCACGGTCCGCGGGCCCGAGGGCGGCGACCCGGCGTCGATCGCCTTCGACGCCGTCAAGGAGGGCATCGCCGAGAACGCCGACGTCGTCCTGGTCGACACGGCCGGCCGCCTGCACACCAAGACCGGCCTCATGGACGAGCTCGGCAAGGTCAAGCGGGTCGTCGAGAAGCACGGCTCGGTCGACGAGGTGCTGCTCGTCCTGGATGCCACCACCGGTCAGAACGGCCTCGTGCAGGCGCGCGTCTTCGCCGAGGTCGTCAACATCACCGGCATCGTCCTCACCAAGCTCGACGGCACCGCCAAGGGCGGCATCGTCGTGGCCGTCCAGCGCGAGCTGGGCGTGCCCGTGAAGCTCGTCGGCCTGGGTGAGGGCGCGGACGACCTCGCGCCGTTCGAGCCCGAGGCGTTCGTCGACGCGCTCATCGGCGACTGACGCGCCGTACGCCCGTACGCGACGGCCGGCCCCGCCGGGACGCCCCGAGGCGCTCCGCAGGCCGGGCGCGCGGCGTCCGGGTGAGAAAGGGCCCCCTCCGCAGGTGCAGCTGCGGAAGGGGCCCTTTCGCGTGGGGCCCGGCCGGAAGGCCGCCGGGGCTCAGGACGCCGCCGACCGGTGGCACACATACGCGAGGGTGCCGAGGAGCAGCCGGGCGTGCGGGGGGCGGCCCGCGGTGTCCAGCGTGGGCGGGCGGAGCCAGCGCATGGGGCCGAGGCCGGCGTAGTCCGAGGGAGGCGCGGTGACGTGCTCCCCGGGGCCCAGGCAGCGCAGGTCGAGCCGGGCGTCGTCCCAGCCCATGCGGTAGAGCAGCTGGGGGAGCTCACCGGCGGCGCCGGGGGCAACGAAGAACAGCGCCCGGCCGTGCGGCGTGAGGGCCACGGGGCCGAGCGGCAGCCCCATGCGCTCCAGCCGGGCCAGGGCGTGCCGCCCGGCCGCCTCGGCGACCTCCAGGATGTCGAAGGAGCGCCCCACGGGCAGCAGCACGGCCGCACCCGGCACCTCGGCCCATGCGGCCGCCGCCGCGTCCAGCGTGGCGCCCGCGGGCACGCGTGGGGCGAAGGAGAGCGGGTGCGCGCCGGGGGAGGGGCAGTCGTCGGCACCGCACGAGCAGACCGCGCCGGCCGGGCGACCGCCGCGGGAGGCGCGGGCGCCGGGCACCACATCCCACCCCCACAGGCCGGTGTACTCCGCCACCGTCGTGACGCACTCGTACGCGCGTCCGCGGCGCCGAGAGCTCGAGCGCAGGTCCCGGATGCCGCCGATTGTGAAGCCCATGCCCCCTCCAACGGGTCGTGCTCGCGGATGGTTACGAGTCGGAGTGTCTCGGACACGGACCGTTGCCTAATCCCTTCCGGGGGCGGCGCGACGGTGTGCGACGGGTAGCGCGGTGCCGACCATGCGCCGGGGTGTGCGTCGATCCACTCCGTCCCTGGGCCCTCCCTGATCGTCCCGTGTCAAGTCAATCGCGTGGAGGTGCGGTTGAGTTCATTCCTTGGGGTGGCGAATGGTGGCGTTTACTGGACTGCTCTCGCGTCAGCCGTGATCGTAGGATTACTTTCGGTGCATGAGCCCACGGGAGATGCGCCCCGCCGGTGGGTATGCCGGAGGCATGAACCGTCTCGTCGCCCGGCCGGAAATTCCTCGCGGCCCGGGGTGCATCGCCGCACGGGCCGCCGCAAAAAGCGGCAAGCTGTGCGTGGTTCACACGGTTCACGCACAGACAGCAGAGTTCGGGATGGGGGCTTCCAGGTGGGCGGCAACGGCAGCGGCACCGGCGGTGCCGAGAAGGCTGACAAGCGCCCCAACGAGCAGTTGGGTTCCTGGTTCCTGCGCAGCGGATGGTCCAAGGGCGAGCTCGCGCGGCAGGTCAACCGCAGGGCGCGGCAGTTGGGGGCCCATCACATCAGCACGGACACCTCGCGCGTGCGCCGCTGGCTCGACGGCGAGCAGCCGCGCGAGCCCATCCCGAAGATCCTCTCCGAGCTGTTCTCCGAGCGCTTCGGCTGCGTCGTCGGCATCGAGGACATCGGCCTGCGCTCCGCCCACCAGTCCCCGTCCGTCTCCGGCGTCGACCTGCCCTGGGCGGGCCCGCAGACCGTCGAGCTGATCAGCGAGTTCTCCCGCAGCGACCTGATGCTCGCGCGGCGCGGCTTCCTCGGCGCCTCGCTCGCCCTGTCCGCCGGCCCCGCGCTCATCGAGCCCATGCAGCGCTGGCTGGCCCCCGGCCCCGCCGGCAGGGACGGCTCCGGCGCCGCTCAGGACCGCTCCGCGCGCGCGGGCCGCCTCTCCGGCCCCGAGCTCGACCTCCTCGAGTCGACCACCATGATGTTCCGCCAGTGGGACGCCCAGTGCGGCGGCGGTCTGCGGCGCAAGGCCGTCGTCGGCCAGCTCCACGAGGTCACCGATCTCCTCCAGGAGCCCCAGCCCGAGGCCACCTCCAAGAGGCTGTTCCGGGCCGCGGCCGAACTGGCCGAGCTCGCAGGCTGGATGAGCTACGACATCGGCCTGCACCCCACCGCCCAGAAGTACTTCGTCCTGGCGCTCCACGCCGCCAAGGAGGCGGGCGACCGCTCCCTCGGCGCGTACATCCTCTCCAGCATGGGCCGTCAGATGATCCACCTCGGCCGGCCGGACGACGCCCTGGAGCTCATCCACCTCGGCCAGTACGGCTCCCGCGAGACGGCCACCGCACGCACCCAGGCGATGCTGTACGCCGTGGAGGCCCGCGCGTACGCCAACATGGGGCAGCCCTCCAAGTGCAAGCGCGCGGTCAACATGGCGGAGGACTGCTTCTCCGACTGCTCCTCCGGCGACGGCGATCCCGACTGGATCCGCTTCTTCTCCGAGGCCGAGCTCAATGCGGAGAACGCCCATTCCTACCGCGACCTCGCCTATGTGGCCGGTCGCAGCCCCACGTACGCCTCCCTCGCCCGCCCCAAGATGGAGCGCGCCGTCGAGCTCTTCGCGCAGGACGCCGAGCACCACCGTTCGTATGCGCTCAACCTCATCGGCATGGCCACCGTCCACCTGATGGAGGGCGAGCCCGAGCAGTCCACGGTCCTCGCCGGCAAGGCCCTCAAGATTGCCAAGCAGGTGCGCTCGGAGCGGGTCAACAACCGGCTCCGCAAGACCGTCGACAATGCCGCGCGCGATTTCGGTGACGTCGCCGAAGTCGTCGCCCTCACCGAGCAGATCACCGTCCACCTGCCGGAATCGGTGGAAGCCGTCCAAGCGGTCTGACCACCACCCGGCCCCCGTACCCGGCCGCGACGCTCCCCCCGAACAGCCCGACTCGGCTCCCCCACGCCAGGTCACACCGGGCGGACGTCGCGGCCGGCCCCGTGCGCCGGCGCGAGCCGCGCACGGGCGGCGAAGGCTAGCGGTGATCACCCGCCCGCCCCGGCCGATTCACCCGGGCGTAACACTCCCGCCGTCTTCGTCACTGCGGCGAAACAACCGGCTGCATCGGCTGAAATCCCGCTGCGCCAACCTCATGGCGAAAACCGGCCCGCTCGGGCCGCCGCTTCGAGGAGACACCGACCATGAATGGCGCGGATACCGCATTCGTATTGATCAGTGCCGCACTCGTGATGCTGATGACACCGGGGCTGGCCTTCTTCTACGGCGGCATGGTGCGGGTCAAGAGCGCCCTGAACATGCTGATGATGTCGTTCATCTCGCTCGGCATCGTGACCGTCCTGTGGGTGCTCTTCGGCTATTCGCTCGCCTTCGGCGACGACGTCGGCGCAGGACTGCTCGGCGATCTCGGCCACATCGGCTTCAAGGGCATCAGCCCCGAGACCCTGACCGGAGGCAAGGAGGGCATTCCCGTCTTCGCCTTCGCCCTCTTCCAGCTGATGTTCGCCGTGATCACCCCGGCGCTGATGAGCGGGGCGCTCGCCGACCGTGTGAAGTTCAGCGCCTGGGCCCTGTTCATCACCCTCTGGGTCTCGGTCGTCTACTTCCCCGTCGCCCACTGGGTCTGGCAGGCCGACGGCTGGCTGTTCAAGCTGAAGGTGATCGACTTCGCGGGCGGCACCGCCGTCCACATCAACGCGGGCATCGGCGCCCTCGCCGCGGTTCTCGTCGTCGGCAAGCGCATCGGCTTCAAGAAGGACCCCATGCGCCCGCACAGCCTGCCCCTGGTGGTGCTCGGGACGGGCCTGCTGTGGTTCGGCTGGTTCGGCTTCAACGCCGGCTCCGCGCTGGCCGCCAACGGCGCCGCCGCCAACATGGCCATGAACACCCAGGTCGCCACCGGCGCCGCCATGCTCGGCTGGCTCGCCTACGAGCGCATCCGGCACGGCGCCTTCACCACCCTGGGCGCCGCCTCCGGGGCCGTCGCGGGCCTCGTCGCCATCACGCCCTCCGGTGCCGCGGTCAACGCCTTCGGCGCCCTCCTCATCGGCGTGGTCGCCGG
This sequence comes from Streptomyces sp. KLMMK, assembly GCF_036961605.1. Lineage (NCBI taxonomy): Bacteria > Bacillati > Actinomycetota > Actinomycetes > Kitasatosporales > Streptomycetaceae > Streptomyces > Streptomyces sp. KLMMK. Next base: position 1,813 of record NZ_JBAMDC010000348.1, on the reverse strand, counting down.
CGCGGTCTGCTCCTGGGCCGTCAGCCTGAAGTTCAAGCTCGGCTTCGACGACTCCCTCGACGTCGTCGGCGTCCACCTCGTGGGCGGCGTCATCGGCACCCTCCTCGTCGGTCTCCTCGCCACCGACGGCGCCGGCCTCACGCAGCTCGGCCGCCAGGCCGTCGGAGCGTTCTCCGTCATGGCCTACTCGTTCACCGTCTCCTGGCTCCTCGCCAAGCTCGTGGACAAGACCATCGGCTTCCGGGCCGCCGAGGACGACGAGATCAGCGGCATCGACCAGGCCTTCCACGCCGAGACCGCCTACGACCACACCGGCGTCGGCGCCGTCACCCGCACCGCCGCGCCCGCCCTTCACCGGCCGGCCGCGACCAGCGAGCAGGATGACCGGGAGCAAGCCGGCCAGGAGCAGGCCGCCGCTCCGAAGAACAAGAAGGTGGACGCATGAAGCTCATCACCGCGATCGTCAAGCCCTTCCGGGTCGACGAGATCAGGGAGGCCCTCCAGACCTTCGGGGTCCAGGGCCTGACCGTCAGCGAGGCCAGCGGCTACGGCCGCCAGCGCGGCCACACCGAGGTCTACCGCGGCGCCGAGTACCGCGTCGACCTCCTCCCCAAGGCCCGCATCGAGGTCCTCGTCGAGGACGACGACGCCGAGGACGTCATCGACGTCATCCTCAAGAAGGCGCACACCGGCAAGATCGGCGACGGCAAGGTCTGGGTCGTCCCCGTCGAGACCGTCGTCCGCGTACGCACCGGCGAACGCGGCCCCGACGCCCTCTGACCCCCGCCAGCCCGCCGTGAAGGGAGCCGAGTTGAACGACCCGCAGACCTGCCCCGCCGACTCGGAACCCAGCGGCTACGCGGCGGCCCGGCTGCGCCTCCTGCACCAGGGGGCGCTCACCGGGCCGCCGCGCCGCGCCGCCCTGGCCCGCCTCACCGACCAGTGGCTCGGCGCCCTGCTGGGCGAGACGCAGGGCGTCGCCCTCGTCGCCGTCGGCGGCTACGGCCGGGGCGAACTGTCACCCCGCAGCGACCTCGACGTCCTCCTCCTCCACGACGGCGCCGCGGACATCTCCAAGATCGCGGCCATCGCAGACCGCGTCTGGTACCCCGTCTGGGACATGGGGCTCGCCCTCGACCACTCCGTGCGCACCCCCGCCGAGGCCCGCCGCACCGCCGCCGGCGACCTCAAGGTCCACCTCGGCCTCCTGGATGCCCGCCACCTCGCCGGCGACGAAGAGCTCACCGCCGCACTGCGCGCCACCGCCTACGCCGACTGGCGCGCCCAGGCCCCCGCCCGCCTCGCCGAGCTGCGCGAGCTCGGCGAGGAGCGCACCCGGCACCAGGGCGAACTCCGCTTCCTCCTCGAACCCGACCTCAAGGAGGCACGGGGCGGCCTCCGCGACGCCACCGCCCTGCGCGCCGTCGCCGCCTCATGGCTCGCCGACGCGCCCCGTGCGGGGCTCGAACGCGCCCGCACGCACCTCCTCGACGTCCGCGACGCCCTCCACCTCACCACCGGGCGTGCCACCGACCGGCTCGCCCTCCAGGAGCAGGACCAGGTCGCCGCGGCCCTCGGCCTCACCGACGCCGACCGCCTCCTGCACGGGGTGTACGAGGCCGCCCGTACGGTCTCCTACGCCGCGGACGTCACCTGGCGCGAGGTCGGCCGGGTCCTGCGCGCCCGCTCCACGCGGCCCCGGCTGCGCCGCATCCTGGGCGGCCGCGGAGGGCGCGGCGGTTTCGTCGAGATCGAGCGGCTCTCCCTCGCCGACGGCGTCGTGGAACAGGAGGGCGAGGCCGTGCTGGCCCGC
>NZ_JBAMDC010000347.1:0-6735 GCF_036961605.1 Streptomyces sp. KLMMK | reverse complement strand
GAGATCTACACCGAAGTTCTGTCGTCGGCAGCGTAAGATGTGGAGAAGAGACAGGCGCTTCCGGGGCCGGCACACCCCGGGCCGGCCCCGGCGGGCACCGGCACCGGCGTTCCACCCGGCGGATCTCCGGCCCCGGCTGCCCGGTTAGGGTGGCGGCGCGGCCTCAGCCGCAACCGCCGCATCATGCACACGCTGGGAGTCACCTTGATCGTCGTGGACGCCTCCGCACTCGTTCTGGCGCTCGCCGACGACGGGCCGCGGGGCGACGGCGCCCGCGCCGCGCTCGCGGCGGACGCCGAGTGGGCCGCTCCCGAGCACATCCTGGTGGAAGTCATGCAGTCCCTGCGCGGGCTGTACCTCGCGGGACAGGTGACCGCCGAGCGGGTGGCCGAAGTCGCCGGGGAGCTGCCCGGGCTGACGCTGCGGAAGGTCGCCGTCGAGCCCCTGCTGGGACGGATGTGGCAGCTGAAGGACAACCTCACGCCGGACGACGCGGCCTACGTCGCCGTCGCCGAGGAGCTGGGGGCGACGCTCGTGACGGCCGACCTGCGGCTGCTGCGCGCCACCGGCCCGCGCTGCCCGATCCGGGGCATCACCGACGCGGCGGGCACCGCCACCGCGTCCGACCGCTCCTGACGGGATCCCGCCCCGCGCCGCCCGGCCACCCCGCTCCGCCATCCAGTGAAAGGGGAACGATGACCACCATCGACGACGCCGTACTCCTGCGCAGGGAGGGGCGCGCGGGCCGTATCACCCTCAACCGGCCCCGCACCATCAACGCGCTCACCCACGCCATGGTCCGCCGCATCCGCGCCGCCCTGGACGCGTGGGAGCACGACGACGCCGTGACCACGGTGGTGCTCGACGGCGCGGGCGAGCGCGGCCTGTGCGCGGGCGGCGACGTCCGCGCCGTCCACGACGACGTCCGCGCCGGGCGCGGCGCCGAGGCCGGGGAGTTCTGGCGCGACGAGTACCGGCTCAACGCCCGGATCGCCGCCTACCCCAAGCCGTACGTCGCCCTCATGGACGGCCTGGTGATGGGCGGCGGCGTCGGCCTGTCCGCGCACGGCGGCATACGGGTCGTCACCGAACGGTCGGCGGTGGCCATGCCCGAGACGGCCATCGGCTTCGCGCCCGACGTCGGCGGCACGTACCTGCTCTCCCGGGCCCCGGGCGAACTGGGCACGCACCTCGCCCTGACGACCTCGCGCATGGGCCCGGGCGACGCCGTGCGCGCCGGCTTCGCCGACCACTTCGTCCCGGCGGCGCGGCTGGCGGAGTTCACTGCCGCGCTGGCCGTGGCCGAACCCGCCGAGGCCGTACGGGACTTCGCCGCCCCGGCACCCGCCGGTGAACTGGCCGCACAGCAGGACTGGATCGACCACTGCTACTCCGCCGGCACGGTCGAGGAGATCCTCGGCCGGCTCACCGGGAGCGGCGTCGCGGAGGCCGGGAAGGCGGCGGAGGCGATCCTGGGCAAGTCGCCCACGGCGCTGAAGGTCACGCTGAGCGCGCTGCGCCGCGCCCGCCGCCTGCCCGGCCTGCCCGAGGTGCTGGAGCAGGAGTACCGCGTCATATGCGCCTCGCTGGCCGACCCCGACCTGCTGGAGGGCATCCGCGCGCAGGTCGTCGACAAGGACCGCACGCCGCGGTGGGTGCCCGCCCGGCTGGAGGACGTGACGGACGCGGACGTGGAGCGGCACTTCGCGCCGGTGGACGGCGGCGGGCTCGGGCTCGCCTGACCCTGCCCGGCTCCGGCCCCCACCGGCCCCGGAGCCGCCGCCGGCCCGGTCACGTCCCCGTCATGTGCCGAACAGCTGCGTCCAGTAGGTACCCGCCCGGCTGCCCGTGGCGTAGCCGACGCCGATGTGCGCGAAGTCCGGTTTGAGGATGTTCGCGCGGTGGCCGGGGCTGTTCATCCAGCCCCGGACGACTTCCGCCGCGCTGCGCTGCCCGCAGGCGATGTTCTCGCCGATGCCCGGGTGCGGGCACCCCGCCGCCCGCGCCCGGTCCCAGGGCTCGCTCCCCTCCGGCGACGTGTGGGCGTAGAAGTCGCGGGCGACCATGTCGTCGCTGTGCGCCTGCGCGGCGGCGGCCAGCCGGGGGTCGGCGGCCAGCGGGCGCAGACCGGCCGCGGCGCGCTCGGCGTTGGTGAGGGCGGTGACCTCCGCGGCCAGCCGGGCGAGCCCGCCGGGGCTCATGGGCGCGGCCCACACGGCGGTCCAGTAGGTGTCCCCCGAGGGTGCCGCCGCGTGGCCCACGCCGACGTGGGCGACGGATGGATCCCGGAACGGCAGTGCCCGCTCGCTCCCGCCCAGGCAGTAGGCGACGAACTCGGCCGGGGTGCGCGGGCCGGAGACGAGGTGCTCGGTGACGGTCAGGCAGTGATAGCCGGTGGCGGCTATGCGGTGGTGGAGGGACGTCCCGTCCGGGCTCTCGGCGGCGAGGCGGCCGTGCGCGGCCATGTCCGCGGCGTGCGCCCGGGCCGCCGCGACCAGCCGGTGCTCGACGGTCACGGACGGCACCCCGGCCGCGGACCGCTCGGCGTTCACGAGGGCGGCGAAGGCATCACCCGTCGCGTCCGGGCTGTGCGTCGCCTGCGCCCTGTCTCCCCCGTCTCCCTCGTCCGCCACGTCCACGCCGAAGTCCCTGGCCACGCCCGCGAGTCCGTCCGCGTAGCCCTGGCCCAGGGCCCGTATCCTCCAGCCGGTGCCGCGCCGGTAGAGCTCGGCGAGCAGGAGGACGGTCTCGCGGTCGGGGCGGGGCGGCGCGAAGCGCGCCAGCACGGCTCCCCCGCCGCCGGCGACCGTCAGCACGGGGAGGGGCAGCGAGCCGAGCGGCGTACCGGGATCCGCCGGGCTCACCACGACCGTGACGCGTTCCGCGCCCGCGCGCAGCCCCCCGGGGTCGACGGTGACGGTGTCACCGTCGAGCCGGGCCCCCGGCGCGAACGGCTGGTTGAAGAAGACGAAGTCCCCGTCCCCGGCCACCTTTCCCGCCTCGCCGGTGACGATCACCGAAAGGTCGAAGGGGCCGGGCACGCGGAGCGCGAACGTGCCGTCGGGCAGCATGGCGTTCTCGCCGGTGACCAGGTCGTTCATCGCGGCTCCTCCGGGGCTCCGGCCGCGGGTCGGCCGGTCCGGGGAAAACGCGCCGTGGAGCCGGGAGGTTCCCGGAGCCCGAGGCACCGCCTTTACCCTCAAACGCCGGACAGGCTCTTAATTTTTGTGGCGGAACGCCTCCAGCAGCCGCTCCGCCGCCAGGCTCGCCGGCAGCGTGCCCTCGCGCACCTGCCGTTCGATCCCCGGCCCGGCCGCCCGGACCGCGGGGTGGTCGCGCAGCTCGTTCAGGAGCTGTTCGCGGACCATCGTCCACACCCAGTCGACCTGCTGCTCGCGGCGCCGCGCGGCCAGCGCCCCGGTGCTCTCCTGGACGCGCCGGTGCTGCTCCAGCCGGTCCCACAGGACGTCCAGGCCGGTGTTCTCGCGGGCGCTGCAGGTCAGCACGGGCGGGTTCCAGGCGGCGTCCGGCGGCTGCAGCAGGCGCAGCGCTCCGGCCAGTTCGCGGGCGGCGGCCTTGGCGTCGCGCTCGTGGGGGCCGTCGGCCTTGTTGACGGCGACGATGTCGGCCAGTTCGAGGACGCCCTTCTTGATGCCCTGGAGCTGGTCGCCCGTGCGGGCGAGGGTGAGCATGAGGAAGCTGTCGACCATGTCGGCGACGGCGGTCTCGGACTGGCCGACGCCGACGGTCTCCACGAGCACGACGTCGTGGCCTGCGGCCTCCATGACCACGATGGTCTCGCGGGTGGCCCGGGCCACGCCGCCGAGGGTGCCGGCCGTGGGCGAGGGCCGGACGAAGGCGGCGGGGTCGGCGGCGAGGCGCTCCATGCGGGTCTTGTCGCCCAGGATGCTGCCGCCGGTCCGGCTGGAGGACGGGTCGACGGCGAGGACGGCGACCCGGTGGCCGAAGCCGGTGAGCATCGTGCCGAAGGCGTCGATGAAGGTGGACTTGCCGACGCCCGGCACGCCGGTGATGCCGATCCGCCGGGCCGCCCCCGCGTGCGGGAGCAGCTCGGTCAGCATCCGCTGGGCGAGGGCCCGGTGGTCGGCCCGGGTGGACTCGACCAGGGTGATGGCGCGTGCGACGACCGCGCGCTTGCCGTCGAGCACGCCCTTCACGTAGGCGTCGATGTCGATCGTCCGTGCCATCGTCAGGGGCCCTTGCTCACAGCTCGTGGCCAAGGACCCCGGCGAGGGTCTTCAGCAGGTCGTGGGCGGCGTCCGGGATGACCGTGCCGGGCGGGAAGACCGCGGCGGCGCCCATCTCCAGCAGCGTGGGGACGTCCTGCGGCGGGATGACGCCGCCGACGACGATCATGATGTCCTCGCGTCCCTGCTCCGCCAGCTGTTCGCGCAGCGCCGGCACGAGCGTGAGGTGGCCGGCCGCGAGGGAGGAGACGCCGACGATGTGCACGTCGGCCTCCACCGCCTGCCGGGCGACCTCCTCGGGCGTCTGGAAGAGCGGGCCGACGTCGACGTCGAAGCCGAGGTCGGCGAAGGCGGTGGCGATGACCTTCTGGCCGCGGTCGTGGCCGTCCTGGCCCATCTTGGCGACGAGGATGCGCGGGCGGCGGCCGTCCTCCTGCTCGAACGCCTCGACCAGGGCGCGGGTGCGCTCCACGCCGGACGACGGGCCGGCCTCTTCGCGGTACACACCGGAGATCGTACGGATCTGCCCGGCGTGCCGTCCGTAGACCTTCTCCAGTGCGTCGGAGATCTCACCGACGGTCGCCTTGGCACGGGCGGCGTTCACGGCGAGGGCCAGGAGGTTGCCCTCCAGGCCCGGGCCGGAGCCGGCCTCCGCGGCGCGGGTCAGCGCGTGCAGGGCGTCCTGGCAGGCCGCCTCGTCGCGTTCGGCGCGCAGGCGGCGCAGCTTCTCGATCTGCTGGGTGCGCACGGAGGAGTTGTCGACCTTGAGGACCTCGATCTGCTCGTCGCTGTCCACCCGGTACTTGTTGACGCCGATGACGGGCTGCCGCCCGGAGTCGATGCGGGCCTGGGTGCGGGCCGCGGCCTCCTCGACGCGCAGCTTGGGGATGCCCGCGTCGATAGCCTGGGCCATGCCGCCCGCGGCCTCGACCTCCTCGATGTGCTGCCAGGCGCGCCGCGCGAGGTCGTGGGTGAGCCGCTCGACGTAGGCGCTGCCGCCCCACGGGTCGATGACCCGGCAGGTGCCGGACTCCTGCTGCAGCAGCAGCTGGGTGTTGCGGGCGATGCGGGCGGAGAAGTCGGTGGGCAGGGCGAGGGCCTCGTCCAGGGCGTTGGTGTGCAGCGACTGGGTGTGTCCCTGGGTCGCGGCCATGGCCTCCACGCACGTGCGGGCCACGTTGTTGAAGACGTCCTGCGCGGTCAGCGACCAGCCCGAGGTCTGCGAGTGGGTGCGCAGCGACAGCGACTTGGTGTTCTGCGGCTCGAAGCGCTTGACGAGCCGGGCCCACAGCAGCCGGGCGGCGCGCAGCTTGGCGATCTCCATGAAGAAGTTCATGCCGATCGCCCAGAAGAAGGAGAGCCGGGGCGCGAACGCGTCGACGTCCAGGCCCGCTCCGATGCCCGCCTTCAGGTACTCCACGCCGTCGGCGAGGGTGTAGGCGAGCTCCAGGTCGGCCGTGGCCCCGGCCTCCTGGATGTGGTAGCCGGAGATGGAGATGGAGTTGTAGCGCGGCATCTTCTGCGAGGTGTACGCGAAGATGTCGGAGATGATCCGCATCGAGGGCCCGGGCGGATAGATGTAGGTGTTGCGGACCATGAACTCCTTGAGGATGTCGTTCTGGATGGTCCCGGCCAGCTTCTCGGGCGGTACGCCCTGCTCCTCGGCGGCGACGATGTAGAGGGCGAGGACGGGCAGCACGGCGCCGTTCATCGTCATCGACACGCTCATCCTGTCCAGCGGGATGCCGTCGAAGAGCTGCCGCATGTCGTAGATGGAGTCGATGGCCACGCCTGCCATGCCGACGTCGCCGGTGACGCGCGGGTGGTCGCTGTCGTAGCCGCGGTGGGTCGGCAGGTCGAAGGCGACGGACAGGCCCTTCTGACCGGCCGCCAGGTTGCGCCGGTAGAAGGCGTTGGACTCCTCGGCGGTGGAGAACCCGGCGTACTGCCGGATGGTCCAGGGCTGGTTGACGTACATCGTCGGGTACGGGCCGCGCAGGTAGGGCGCGATGCCGGGGTACGTGCCGAGGAAGTCGAGCCCGTGCAGGTCGTCGGCGGTGTAGAGCGGCTTGACGCCGATTCCCTCGGGGGTCTCCCAGACCAGGTCCTCGGCGCTCTTGCCGGTGGCCTCCTTCAGGGCCGCGCGCCAGTGGCCGGGGTCGGCCGCCCGGCCGGCGTCCGCCGGGCCCAGCTCGATTCCGGAGAAGTCGGGAATGGGCATCACGCGACTCCGATGCAGTCGAGGACGGAGGAGAGGACGGCGACGGCGTCACCGCCGGCGAAGACGAACTCGTCGACCCCGGCCCGCAGATACGCCTCCCGCTGCTCGCCGCCGGGCTTCCCCGCGAGCAGGACCCGGCCCGCGCCCGCGGCCTTGAGCGCTGCGGCGACGGCTTCGGCCTGCTCGGCGTAGAGCTTGTCACCGGAGCACAGGCAGGCCACGCCGGCGCCGCTGCGCGCGAACGCCTCGGCGACGGATTCCGCGTCGACCGTGGCGGGGTCGTGCACGGGCTCGACGCCGCCGGCC
>NZ_JBAMDC010000346.1:0-6744 GCF_036961605.1 Streptomyces sp. KLMMK | reverse complement strand
CCGAGGAGGGCCGGGCGCTGCGCGCCGCGGTGCGCCGGCTGCCCGGCCGCTGCCCCCGGCTGCTGGCCGCCCTCCTCTCCCGGAAGGACCCGACCTACCGGGAAATCGCAGGCGAGTTGGGAATGTCACAAGGATCTTTGGGGCCGGTACGTTCCCGTTGCCTGGGATGCCTGCGCAGAATGCTGACGGCAGAGGTTGCCGCTCCTGAACCCTGGGGAAAGGAGCGATAGACAACCGGCGCCACGGAGGCGGCGTGCACCCACGACGGCTCCTGTCAGGGCGGACCGAACCGAAAAGGGGAGGCGTGGGCACATGGGCATGAGCGTGACCATCTCTGCGGCGACCGATCTCGACGCGGAACAGATCCTCAAACTCCAGTACCTCTGCTATCAGGGCGAGGCCGAGCTCTACGGGGACTACTCCATCGCACCGCTCACCCAGACCCTCGCCGAGCTGCGTGCCGAACTGGGCGCCGGCTGCGTCCTGGTGGCCCGGCTCGGCGACGAGGTCGTGGGCTCGGTGCGCGGCACGGCCGGCGCCGGGGGCGCGGCGGTGATCTCCGGGATGATCGTCCATCCCCGGATGCAGCGGCACGGCCTGGGCGGGCGGCTGCTCGCCGCGGTCGAGGCCCGGCTGGCGGCGGAGGGGGCCACCCGCTACCGCCTGGCCACCGGCCACCGCAACGAGGGGAACCTGCGGCTGTACCGCAAGTGGGGGTACGCGCAGGTGGCCAGCGAGCAGGTCACGCGCAAGCTCACGCTGGTGACGATGGAGAAGGAACGCCGGGAGCAGGACGCGGAGTCCGCGCAGGGCGCCGCCACGGGGGCGGCGCTCGCGACGACGAGCCGCTAGCCGGCCTGTGGCTGTGCCGCGCGGCGCAGCCACACCATCGCGGTGACGGGCAGGATCACCGGGATGAAGAGGTAGCCCATGCCGTAGTCCGACCAGACCGTGGCGTCGGGGAAGGCGGACGGCTCGGCGAGCGTCCACGTCCCGACGACGAGGACGCCGGCCAGCTCGGCGGCGCAGCACACCAGCGCCGCCCGGCGGGCCGTGGGGCCGCCGCGGACCAGGGAGTACGTGATGAAGGCGTACACGACGGCGGCGATCGCCGACAGGACGTAGGCCAGCGGGGCGCGGCCGAAGTCCAGGATCATCTGGACGATCGAGCGAGAGGCCGCGGCGACGGTGAAGACGCCGTAGAGCCACACCAGCAGCCGGCCCGGTCCCTCGCCGAGGTTGAAGCCCGGCTTGGCGGGGGTGGTCGGTTCGGTCACGGTCAGCCTCCCCAGATGTCGTAGAGCCGCACTTCGAGCACGGCCAGGATCACGCCGCCCGCCGCCACGGTGGCCGAACCCCAGCGGGTCCGCTCCGCGAGCGACATGAAGCCCGCGGCGGGAACGGCCGCCGCCGAGCCGATCAGGTAGGCCAGGAAGATGGCGGTGCCCTGCTCGGGCTTGTCCCCTCCCGCCAGCTGCACGATGCCGACCACGAGCTGGGCGACCGCCAGGACGGTCACCACGGCCATGCCGATGAAGTGCCAGTCCTTGGTGGACTGGTCGCGGGAGAAGGCGATGCCGCACCAGGCGGCCAGCGCGAGGGCGGTCAGTCCGACCGCGAGCGTCAGCGCGCCGATCACCGTGGCCACCGGGCTGCGGGCGCGTGCGGAGGGGGCTGGACAAGCATGGGACGACTTTAATGGCCTGCCCGGAATGCGCCGCGCCCGGCCCCGCACCGGGCCCGGTCGGCCCGTGGCCTTGACCACAAGGCGCCTGCGGATACCCCGGCCGAGGGGCGTGGGCACGGGGTCCGCGGCCCGCGTCCTCGCAGGTCAAAGGGTGGCCGCCGATGGCTTGAAGATCGCTTACGGGGAGCGGGGTGTGTCCACGAACCGGCCAGGTGTGTCCGCTATTCGGACAGCCTTGGCCGACTCGCACATCCGTCTGTTTTACTTTCCCGCATGACCACGACGAGCAGCCGCACCTGTGCGACCGAGGCGATGACGACGCCCGGCGCTGCTCGTTGCATGTGTCGAATGTGTGACCGCTGAGGGCCCCCGTTCCGTGCCTCGCGCCCCGAAGCGAGACCCGTAGAGCCCGCGTCCCGCGTCCCACCCGGACCGGACCGGAAAAGCTCCGCCCCGCGTCACCAGGACTCCCCGAAGCCGCGACCCTCGTTCGCGCCCGCCGGGGCACCTAGGCCGCGCTCCGCAATGAATGCTCGTGCCGGCGCCCTCACCGCCGCGCACTCGACAGTGACGGAAACCCCTGTGATCACCACTACGGGCCTGACAAAGGTCTACCGCTCACGCGGCCGCGAGGTCACCGCCCTCGACGGCGTCGACCTCCACGTGCGGGAGGGCGAGGTGTACGGCGTCGTCGGTCAGAGCGGCGCCGGCAAGTCGACCCTCATCCGCTGCGTCAACCTCCTGGAGCGCCCCAGCTCCGGCACGGTCACCGTCGCGGGCCAGGACCTCACCGCCCTCGCCGGGCGCGGCAACCGCGCCGGGGCCGAGCTGCGCAAGGCGCGCAGCCGCATCGGCATGGTCTTCCAGCACTTCAACCTGCTGTCCTCGCGGACCGTGCAGTCCAACATCGAGCTTCCGCTGGAGATCCTCGGCGTCTCCGGCAAGGAGCGCGAGCGCAAGGCCCTGGAGCTCCTCGACCTCGTCGGCCTCGCCGACAAGGCCAAGGCCTACCCCGGTCAGCTCTCCGGCGGCCAGAAGCAGCGCGTCGGCATCGCCCGCGCCCTGGCCGGCGACCCCAAGGTGCTGCTCTCCGACGAGTCGACGTCCGCGCTCGACCCGGAGACCACCCGCTCCATCCTGCAGCTGCTGCGCGACCTCAACCAGCAGCTCGGCCTGACCGTCCTCCTCATCACCCACGAGATGGAGGTCGTCAAGACCATCTGCGACTCGGCGGCCCTGATGAAGGGCGGGCGCGTGGTGGAGTCCGGCACCGTCTCCGAACTCCTCGCCACCCCCGGCTCGGAGCTCGCGGCCGAGCTCTTCCCGGTCGGCGGCGAGCCGTCCGGCCCGGACACCACCGTCGTGGACGTCACCTTCCACGGCGACGCCGCGACCCAGCCGGTCATCTCCCAGCTCTCCCGTACGTACAACATCGACATCTCGATCCTGGGCGCCGCGATGGACACCGTCTGCGGCAAGCAGGTCGGCCGGATGCGCATCGAGCTGCCCGGCCGCTTCGAGGAGAACGTCGTCCCGATCGGCTTCCTGCGGGAGCAGGGCCTGCAGGTGGACGTCGCCGATGTGCGCAACCCCCACGACGCGGCGCCGGCCGACGCGCTCCTGAAGGATGGTGCCAAGTGACCTGGACCGAGATGCAGCCCCTGCTGCAGAACGCCTGTCTGGACACCCTCTTCATGGTGTGGTGGTCCACCGTCTACACCATCCTCGGCGGCCTGCCGCTGGGCATCCTGCTGGTCCTCACCGACCGCGGCGGCCTCCTGCAGAACGTCGTGGTCAACAAGGCCGTCGGCGTGGTCGTCAACCTCGGCCGCTCGCTGCCCTTCATCGTCCTCATGGTGTGGCTGATCCCCTTCAGCCGCTTCGTGGTCGGCACCTCCATCGGGCCCAGCGCGGCCGTCGTGGCCCTGGCCATCGGCGCGATCCCGTTCTTCGCCCGGCTGGTGGAGACCGCGCTCCGCGAGGTCGACCACGGCCTCGTCGAAGCCGTCCAGTCCATGGGCGGCGGCACCTGGACCGTGATCTTCAAGGTGCTGCTCCCGCAGGCCCTGCCCTCGGTCATCGCGGGCCTGACCACGACCGTCATCGCCCTCATCGGCTACTCCGCGATGGCCGGCGCCGTCGGCGGCGGCGGCCTCGGAAACCTGGCCATCGTCTACGGCTACCAGCGCTCCGAGACCGGCCTGATGAACATCACCATCGTGCTGCTCATCGTCATCGTCACCGTCGTCCAGCTCGCCGGAGACCTCGCCGTACGGGCCCTCGCCCGGCGCGGCGGGCGGCAGGCCGCCCCCGTGGGCCTGCGCCGCCTGTGGGCCCCCGCCCGCGTGGCGCCCAAGCCCGTGGCGACCGTCCCGGCCCAGGCCGAGGCGCCGGAGGCAGCCAAGACCTCCTGACCGAAAGACTTCCTGATCGGAGCTGATCAGGCCTGGCACGAGGGGCATTTCGCCCCTCACCGCAGATCCACGAGCCCGGACCCTTTGCCGGGCGGCAACACCTCGTGAACCCAGGAAATCCAGAAAGAGGGGCACTCTTCGTGCGTACCACCGTCAAGCTCACCGCCGCCGTCGCGGCCGCCGCCGCACTCACCCTCGGCCTGAGCGCGTGCAGCGCTCCGTCCGACACCTCCTCGTCCGGCAGCTCGAAGAAGGGCAAGGACGCCGACCCGGCCGCCAAGCTCGTCGTCGCCGCCAGCCCGACCCCGCACGGCGACATCCTCAACTTCGTCCGCGACAACCTCGCGGAGAAGGCCGGCCTGAAGCTGGAGGTGAAGGAGTTCAACGACTACGTGCTCCCGAACACCGCCACGCAGAACGGCGAGGTCGACGCCAACTTCTTCCAGCACAAGCCGTACCTCGACGACTTCAACAAGAAGCAGAAGACCGACATCGTCCCGGTCGTCAACGTCGAGCTCGAGCCGCTCGGCCTGTACTCCGAAAAGGTAAAGAAGGCCGGCGACCTCGGCAGCGGCGCGACCATCGCCGTGCCCAACGACGCCACCAACGAGGGCCGCGCCCTGAAGCTGCTGGCCGACAACGGCGTCATCGTCCTGAAGGACGGCGTCGGCTCCGGGGCCAAGCTCTCGGACATCAAGGACGACAAGGGCATCAAGTTCACCGAGCTCGAGGCCGCCCAGATCCCCTCCCGCCTCGCCGACGTCGACGCCGCCGTCATCAACGGCAACTTCGCCATCGGCCACAAGCTCAACCCGGCCAAGGACGCCATCGCCCTGGAGAAGGCCGACGGCAACCCCTACGCCAACTTCCTCGCCGTGAAGAAGGGCAACGAGTCCGACCCGCGCGTCCAGAAGCTCGCCAAGCTCCTCAACTCCGACGAGGTGAAGAAGTTCATCGAGCAGAAGTTCAGCAACGGTGCCGTCCTCCCCGCCTTCGGCGCGGTGAAGGGCTGACCCCGCCTGTCGCTTCCGTAACCACAGACGCCCCTGTGGCCCCAGGCCCCGCGCACCCGTCGGCGTGCGCGGGGCCGACGCGCTTGGCGCACGCACGCATCGATGCTGCATGCTGGTGCACTCAAGCCCGGAGCGCCCCGTCCCGAGCCCACTTCCCCGGCGTTGGAGCAGCACATGACATCCACCTTCCCGGACATCTCCATCAGTACGGACCGGCTGGTGCTGCGCCCGTTCGAAGCCGAGGACGTGCCCGCGCTCGCGGAGATGATGAGCGACGAACTCGTCACCGCCTGGACTACGGTGCCCCACCCCTACACCACCGCCCACGCCCGTGACTGGGCCCTGCGCGAGGCCCCGGCCGAGCGCACCGACGGGCGCGGAATCGTCTTTGCGGTCACCGAGTTCCTCACCCACCGCCTCGTCGGCTGCGTCCACCTCCACCACACCGACTGGCGGGCCCTGTCCGCCGAGGTCGGTTACGTCGTCGCCCCGTGGGCCCGCGGCGAGGGCTACGCCTGCGAATCCGTGCTCGCCGTCGCCGAGTGGCTCTTCCGCGACCAGAAGTTCGAGCGCCTGGAGCTGCGCACCGCCGCCGACAACACGGCCTCCCAGCAGGTCGCCCAGAAGATCGGCTGCATCAGCGAGGGCGTGCTGCGCAACGCCTGGATAGGACGCGGCCGCACCGAGGACGGCGGCTGGACCGAGCTCCGCACGGACCTCATCATCTGGAGCCTCCTCCCCGAGGACCTCGACGAAATGCGCGAGCAGCCCGCGGGGGACCCCGGCTACGCTGCCGCCTTCCACGACTGGTCCTGACACCCGCCGGTCCCGGAGCGGCTCCGGCCGTGGCCGGGCGGGCCCCCGGTCACCTCATCCGGACCAGGGAAGGTCCGGACCAATAGGGGGTACGCTCACCCTGCCCCGCCCCCGCCCCCGCACTTTCCGCCGACAGACCCGCCCGCAGACGCGCCGACAAGCCCAGGAGAATGACGACGATGGCCGACCGGGTCACGGTGATCGGGTGGGACGGCTCACCACTCACGGACGCGGCCCGCTCCGCCCTGGCCGCCGCCACCCTCGTGGCCGGCGCCGCCCACCACCTCGACCTGCCCGAAGTCCCGCCCGCCGCCGAGCGCATCCGCCTCGGCAGCGTCGACCTCGCCGCCCGCCGCATCGCCGGCCACCGCGGCTCCGCCGTCGTCCTCGCCGACGGCGACCCCGGCTTCTTCGGCGTCGTCCGCACCCTGCGCGCCCCCCAGCACGGCCTCGAGGTCGAGGTCGTGCCCGCCGTCTCCTCCGTCGCCGCCGCCTTCGCCCGCGCCGGCATGCCCTGGGACGACGCCCAGATCGTCGTCGCCCACAGCCGCGACCTGCGCCGCGCCGTCAACGTCTGCCGCGCCCACACCAAGGTCGCCGTCCTCACCTCGCCCGGCGCCGGCCCCGCGGAACTCGCCCTCCTCCTCGGCGACGTCCACCGCACCTTCGTCATCTGCGAGGAGCTCGGCACCGAGCGCGAACAGGTCACCGTCCTCACCTCCGACAAGGCCCCCGACCACTACTGGCGCGACCCCAACGTCGTCATCGTCATCGGCGGCGCCGGCGCCACGCCCGCCACCGTCCCCGGCTGGGG
>NZ_JBAMDC010000345.1:0-6790 GCF_036961605.1 Streptomyces sp. KLMMK | reverse complement strand
AGGCGCGCGAGGAGGAGTGGCGGCACGTGGACGAGGCCGCGCGCGGCATCCACGCCGCCCTCGCCACCCTCGCGGAGGAGACCCGGCTCTACCCTCCGCAGAACCCCCGCCTCACCGGGCACCCGGGCCGCAACGTCCTCAACGCCGCCTACCTCGTGCCCCGCGAGCGCGGCCCCGCCTTCACCGCCGCCGTCGCCGGGCTGGCCGGCCGTGCGCCCCGGGACGGGCTGAGCGTGGAGCTGACCGGGCCGTGGGCGCCGTACTCCTTCGTCACGGGCGAGCCCTCGCGGGAACCCGCCCACGACGCGGGCACGCCGTGACCGGCGCCGGCGGCGGCCCCTTCGCCGAGCGGCGGCTGTCGCTGCTCGACCTCCTCGACCGGCTGCTGGCGGGCGGCGTCGTGCTGGCCGGGGACCTCACCCTGAGCATCGCCGACGTCGACCTCGTCCGCGTCGACCTGCGCGCCCTCATCAGCTCGGTCGAAGGGGAGGAGCAGCCATGACGACGCGCCGCCTGGAGCTCGACGAGGAGGCCGTCGAGCGCGACCTCGTCACGATCGTGCTGACCGTGGTGGAACTCCTGCGCCGGCTGATGGAGGCGCAGGCGCTGCGCCGGGTGGAGCTGGGCGGGCTGAGCGAGGAGCAGGAGGAGCGGCTCGGCCTCACGCTGATGCTGCTGGAGCGGCGCATGCGGGAGCTGTGCGCGCACTACGGCCTGGAGCTGCGGGACCTGAACCTCGACCTCGGCCCGCTGGGCTCCCTGCTGCCGCGCGAGTGAGCCGGCGACCCACCCGTCCGAATGGCCCATCCCTGGTTTGCGCGACGGCGGCCACGGCTACACACGTGGCGCCCGCCGCAACGGGCACGGGCCCACGGAGGGGCGATGCCGCAGCTGGAGCAGGAGAGACCCGAGGGGACGGCGGAGACCGCCGGCAGTCCGCACCTCCGGCTGGGCAACAGAATGCTCACCTACCTCACCACCACCGATCACAAGGTGATCGGAAACATGTATCTGGTGACCGCCTTCTGCTTCTTCCTGTTCGCCGGGCTGATGGCGATGGTGATGCGGGCGGAGCTGGCCCGGCCGGGGCTGCAGATCGTCAGCACCGCGCAGTACAACCAGCTGGTCACCATGCACGGCACCGTCATGATGCTGCTGTTCGCCACGCCCATGTTCGCCGGGTTCGCCAATGCCGTGATGCCCCTGCAGATCGGCTCCCCGGACGTGGCCTTCCCCCGCCTCAACGCGATGACCTTCTGGCTGTTCCTGCTCGGCGGCCTGATGGTCGTCTCCGGATTCGTCGTGCCCGGCGGGGCCGCGCCCTTCGGGTGGTTCGCCTACGCCCCGCTCAACAGCGCCGTCTTCTCGCCCGGCGCCGGCGGCGACCTGTGGGCGATGGGCCTGGTGGTCGCGGGCCTGAGCACCACCCTGGGCTCGGTGAACTTCATCGCCACCATCGTCTGCCTGCGCGCACCCGGCCTCACGATGTTCCGCATGCCGGTCTTCACCTGGAACATCCTCTTCACCTCGATCCTGGCGCTGCTCGCCTTCCCGGTGCTGACCGCGGCCCTGCTGGCCCTGGAGGCGGACCGGAAGTTCGGGGCGCACGTCTTCGACGCGGCCAACGGCGGCGCGGTGCTGTGGCAGCACCTGTTCTGGTTCTTCGGCCACCCCGAGGTCTACATCGTCGCCCTGCCGTTCTTCGGCGTGATCACCGAGATCATCCCGGTCTTCAGCCGCAAGCCGCTCTTCGGCTACGCGGGAATGGTCGGCGCGACCATCGCGATCACCATGCTCTCGGCCAGCGTGTGGGCGCACCACATGTTCGCGACCGGCGCCGTCCTGCTGCCGTTCTTCTCGCTGATGTCGTTCCTGATCGCCGTTCCCACGGGAGTGAAGTTCTTCAACTGGATCGGCACCATGTGGCGCGGCAGCATCTCCTTCGAGCCCCCCATGCTGTGGGCGGTCGGCTTCCTCGTCACCTTCCTCCTCGGCGGCCTCAGCGGCGTCCTCATCGCCTCCCCGCCGCTGGACTTCCACGTCACCGACACGTACTTCGTCGTCGCGCACCTGCACTACGTCCTCTTCGGCACGGTCGTCTTCGCCATGTTCGGCGGCTTCTACTTCTGGTGGCCCAAGTGGACGGGGCGGATGCTCGACGAGCGCCTCGGCAGGATCCACTTCTCCACCCTCTTCGCCGGCTTCCAGATCACCTTCCTGGTGCAGCACTGGCTCGGCGAGGAGGGCATGCCACGGCGCTACGCCGATTACCTGGCCGCCGACGGGTTCACGCTCATGAACACCGTCTCCTCCATCGGGTCCTTCCTGCTCGGCATCTCGACCCTGCCGTTCCTCTACAACGTGTGGCACACCGCACGCCACGCGCCGAAGGTCACCGTGGACGACCCCTGGGGCTTCGGCCGGTCCCTGGAGTGGGCCACCAGTTGCCCGCCGCCCCGCCACAACTTCCACGCCCTGCCGCGGGTGCGGTCCGACTCCCCCGCCTTCGACCTGCACCACCCCGAAGTCCTGGAGGCGGCGCCGACGAGGAGCATCCCGAAGTGAAGACAGAGGCGGTCCTCTTCGCCGGCGTCGCCGGCTTCTTCCTGGCCACCGGAGCCGTCTACGTCTGGCTCTCCGGCCGTGAGCCCGCGGGGACCGCGGCGCTGACGGTCTCCTTCGTCATGGCCTCGCTGATGGCCTTCTTCTTCACCATGAACTACCGCCGCCGGGGCGCCCGGCCGGAGGACCGGAAGAAGGCCGACATCGCCGAGCGGGCGGGCCCCCTGGACTTCTTCCCGCCGCGCAGCGCCTACCCGGCCCTGACCGCCCTGGGCGCCGCCCTCTCGGCGCTGGGCATCGTCTTCGGCCTGTGGCTGTTCATCATCGGCTTCGGCGTCCTGGCCGCGGGCGTGGGCGGGATGTCCTTCCAGTACGTCCAGCGCGACTAGGCGGGGTCCGGCTGCTCTTCGGCGACCGGGTTCCCCGGCCATGGCCGCGGATGTGCGCTCAGAGCGGTGAGAGCGGCGTTGAGGCCGAGGGACACCGGCCCGAACGGCGGCAGATCGGGTGCGACTCCGAGTGCCTTCGAGACGGTCCATGAGACCGCCAGGGCCGTCACGAGGACGGCGGCGTAGAAGAGGAGGAACCGGCCCGCTTCCGTGCCCGCCCGCAGCGACCACAGCACGGTCAGCGGGAGCGTCCAGAACAGCACGCAGCTGAAGAGCCACATCGCGTACAGGGTCAGTTTCGGGTCGAGGGCGGTGTCGCTGTCCAGCAAGTCGGCCGGCCAGGAGTCGAAGGTGCCGCTGACGGTGTGGAAGACCGCCATGAAGCCGGAGAAGGCGATCGCGAGCCCCAGCAGCACCAGCCGTCCGCGGCTGCGGCGGGCCTTCGGCGCCGGCCTGCCCGGGGGCCGGGCCGGCCGGGCCAGCCAGGCCAGGACCGCAACGGGAGCGTGCAGTGCCCACTCCGGCAGCGACAGGAGCCCGGATATGCCGTCGCCCGCCGGCCCGGTCGCCACGTACATCACCGCCTGTGCGCCGTTCAGCAGCGCGACGCAGCCGAGTGCCGGCCTGGTGACGGCAGCCGGCCGGTGCCGCAGGAGCACCAGGACGACCGGGTAGGTCCAGGCGATCGCCGACATGCCGTGCCACATCATCCGGAGCCCCTGCCGGGCCTCCGCGGCGGCGTCGCCGGCCATCAGCGCGTCGACGGTCGGGCCGGCCTGTACGAACGTGTGCAGCGCCGCGGTGACCGTCGCCACGGCCACGGCGGCCCACAGGGCCCACGGCCGCGCGACGGCCGCCGTCGCGGCGCCCGTATCGCGCGTCATGATTTTCGTCGAGGTGTTCATGCCGTACCTCCCGCCGTCGGGGAATCAGCCGTACCTGCCCGTGCGCTCTTCCATACAGCACTGTATGGAAGACGGTAGGATGATCCATACAGTGCTGTATAGATGCTGGAGAGGTGACCTGTCTCATGGCGGTGGCGCGTACCCCGCGCGGCAGTTGGATTGCCGCGGGCCTTCAGGCTCTGACCTCCGGCGGGGTGGAGGCGGTGCGGATCGAGTTGCTGGCCAAGGCGCTCGGCGTCACCCGGGGCGGCTTCTACTGGCACTTCGCCGACCGGCAGGCCCTGCTCGAGGAGATGCTCGACGCCTGGGAAGGGGACGCGACCACGGGGGTGATCGAGAAGGTCGAGGCCGCCGGCGGTGACGCGCGGACCAGGCTGCAGCGGCTGTTCGCCGTCGCCGCTTCCGGCGACGGCCTGCTCACCGACATCTTCACCGACTTCGCGATACGCGACTGGTCGCGGCGCGAGCCGGCCGTGGCGGAACGGCTGCGGCGCGTGGACAACCGGCGGATGGAGTACCTGCGCGAGCTGTTCGGCGAATTCTGCACCGATCCCGACGACGTCGAGGTCCGCTGCACGCTGTGCTTCATGGTGTGGATCGGCAACCGCCTCCTGGACCTTGACCACGGCGGACGCAGCCCGGCCGAGGTCATGGGGCTCATCCAGCGCCGGCTGCTGCAGTAGGGACGGCGCGCCCGGCGGCTACGTGCCCCGCTCGGCCGGTGCGTTCGGTCCCGCGGGCGGGGCGGGTTCGTCCGGCTCGACCGGGGCAGCGGTGCGTTCCTCGATCGCCCGCCGCTGCTCGGGCGTCACCGGGATCTCCACGCGGTCGCGGTAGTACCACGAGCTCAGGGCCAGCCGCAGCCGCTGCCTGCGGGGCAGCTCCCCCGCGGGGGCCGCGAGCGGCCGCGGGATCTCACGCACCATCAGGCGGTAGCCGCGGGTGGCGGACAGCGGCACGTGGCCCTCGCCCAGCCCGCCCTGGACGTCCTGCTCGATGTTCCCGCTCTCGTGGCCCTCCGTCAGCAGCGTGCGGTCGTGGGCCTGCAGGGCCAGGCACATCCGCCTGGTGACCCAGAAGGCCAGCACCGGACCCGCGACCACCGCGATGCGGAAGATCCAGGTCAGGGTGTTGACGGAGACCCGGAAGGAGAACGCGATCACGTCGTTCCCGCCGGCGGCCAGCAGCACGCTGTAGAAGACGATGCCGGCCACTCCGAGGGCGGTCCGGGCGGGCTGGTTGCGGGGCCGGTCGCTCAGGTGGTGCTCGCTGCGGTCGCCCGCCACCCACTTCTCGATGAAGGGGTACAGGTAGAGGCCCGTGAACAGCACACCCGGCAGGATGACCGCGGGGATGAGCACGTTCCACATGAAGGTGTGCCCCCACAGCACGGTCTCCCACGGGGGCATGATGCGCAGGGCCCCCTCCAGGAACCCCACGTACCAGTCGGGCTGGGCGTCCGTCGCCACCTGGTCGGCGCGGTAGGGGCCGTAGGCCCACACGGGGTTGACCTGCGCGAGCGCGCCGAGCGCGGTCAGCAGGCCGAACAGCATCAGGAACAGCCCCGAGGACTTGGTGGCGAACTGCGGGAACATGGGCGTCCCGACCGCGTTGCGGTTGGTCCGTCCGCGCTCCGCCCAGTGGGTGTGCTTGAGGTAGACCACCAGGAGCAGGTGCACGGTGATCAGGGCGATGAGCACGCCGGGCACGAAGAGCACGTGCACGACGTAGAGCCGGGGCATGATCACGTGTCCCGGGAACGGCCCGCGCCAGATGAACGAACTCAGGTATGTGCCCACGACCGGGATCGACAGCACGATGCTGTGGGCCGTCCGCAGCCCGGTCCCGGACAGCAGGTCGTCGGGCAGCGAGTAGCCGGCGAACCCTTCGAGGAGCGCGAGGACGAACAGTGTCAGCCCCACGATCCAGTTGATTTCCCGGGGCCTGCGGAAGGCGCCCGTGAAGAACACGCGCAGCATGTGCACGGCGATCGCTGCTACGAAGATCAGTGCGGCCCAGTGGTGGACCTGCCGCATCAGCAGCCCGCCGCGCACCTCGAAGCTCAGGTCGAGCGTCGAGAGGTAGGCCTGCGACATCCGCAGCCCCCGCAGCGGCTCGTAGGGCCCGGCGTACACGCTCTGCGTCATGCCCGGATCGAAGAAGAGCGTGAGGTAGGAGCCGGTGAGCACCAGGACGACGAAGCTGTAGAGGGCGAGCTCCCCCAGCAGGTACGACCAGTGGTCGGGGAACGCCTTGCGCAGCAGGGCCTTGGCCGCCTCGGCGGCCGGCAGCCGCCGGTCCAGCGCCACGAAGCCGGTCAGCGCCGCCTCCCGGACCTTCTCTTTCACCCGCCACGCTCCCTGTCGCCTCCGGCACCCGCTTCCGCGCACGGGACCGCGGCTGATGGGTAACCGGCGCGCCCGGAGCTCAACCGCATGACCGCCGGGTGTCACCCTGAGCGCGCGGGGGGAGGGAGGGACCGCGGAGGCCGCTACGCGGCGTTCTGGCGGGCCGGCGCCTTTTTGCGCCCCGTGTCGAGGACGGCCAGCACGCCGTACGCGAAGAGCGCCGCCGCGGTCGCCACGGCATAGCACCAGGGCGAGGGGAGGTAGTTCGCCGCGCGCAGAACCGTACCCCCGTCATCACTGACGAGCCGGTAGACGATCGACATCGGGCCCTCCCAGACACCCACGATGAGCACCACGATGGACAGGAGCCTGTACCAGCCCTCGTTCATTCCGCCTCCTCCGGCCGGAGTTCCGTTTCGGTGATACGACTGTATCAATGAAAAGAGGGAGAATGTCGGGTTTCGTCACGCATTTCAGTGAGCGGTAAGCTGTATTCGTGCGTGACGAAAATCAGGATCGGTGCCGCGTCTGCGCCGCGCCGCTCGCCGTGGCCGTGCGGGGCCGCCCGCCCGTCTACTGCTCGCGG
>NZ_JBAMDC010000344.1:0-6871 GCF_036961605.1 Streptomyces sp. KLMMK | reverse complement strand
GACCACGCGCGTCGCCCCGCCGACGCCCGGCACGACTGCCCACGCCGCCCCGCTCAATGACGCGGCGCCTTCGACTTCGGCCGCAGTCAAGGGCATTGACGCACCATCACCTGAGCCGGTGTCCGCCCTGAACAGCCGTGAGCAGGCCCTCGCCCTCCTCAAGGGCGGCGGAGACGCCCGCCCCGGCAACGCGGGCCTGAGCGCCTCGGCGCACCCGCCCGCGGGCGGCGTCTCCTCCCGCGCCGTCCTGGACACCGCCGGGGTCTCCCCCACCGGCGTGGACACCCGGGCCCTGGACCTGGTGGCCCGGCCGGGCCGCTCGGCCGACACCGCCGGCACGACCGGGGCTCCCCTGCTCGCGGAGGCCGCCCCGCCCCCGTACGCCGCGCCGCAGCCCGTGCATGCCGTGCCTACGGGTGACGGCGCCGCACCCCGGGGCAGCGGGGCCGGTCGTACGAACTCCCCCGAGACGCCGGGAGACTTGCGCCCGCCGTCCAAGCCCGGGCAGACCTCACCCCTCGGCCCGGCCACTCCCATGCCGACGGGCATCGAGGGACACGCCGCGGCCGCCGTCAGGAACCAGCTCCGGCTCTCCATCGGGCACGTCATCACGGGCGGCGCCGCCGACGGCGCGACGGCCGACCTCCGCATGCAGCGCTACCTGGCGTACGAGAACTCCCTCGTCAGCCTGCGCAACGCGCAGCGCGACGCCGGCGCCGGCGCCCCGAGCCCTTCCGGCGCCGGTTCCTCCGGCGGCCCGGCCCGGGCGCAGCTCGCCGCGCAGGACCGGCTGGACGCGGCCGTCACCGAGGTCAAGGACGCCCGCAAGGGCCTCCGGGAGGCCGGCGTCGACCCGGACACGGTCCTGACCGAGGTGCGGACCCTGAACGTCCGCACGGTCCTGGAGAACGGCGGCGTGCCCGGCGGCTCGGAGCGGCCCGACCTCTCCCGGGTGCTCGCCGACGAGGCGGACGAGGCGAACGCGTCCTCGGCGGGCCACACGGCCGACGACCTGGCGGACCAGCACGTGGACGACGTGGCGGATCCGCACGGCGCCCCCGCCCCGGGCTCGGCGGCCCCCGAGCTCGTCCCGGAGCCGCCGGCCCGGCCCGTCGTCACCGTCGGGCGCGTCGAGAACCGGTTCGCGGCGGTGGAGGGCAGCCGGACCCGGGACTTCGCCGGCGATCCGGTGGCGTTCCTGAGGACACGCCCCGTCTACATGGGCTCCGAGCTCGGCATGGCGGCACGCATGCCCGGCCTGGGCGACCGGCTCGTCAACCGGTTCCTCCAAGCGATGGGCGAAGTCCGCGAGCACTGGTTCGTCCTGGTGAGGCCGGGCGACCTCGCAAGCGGCAAGGGCACCCTGGTGCTCACCCCCGCCGTGGAGAAGTACGTCCAGGCGTTCGCCGAGAACCCGTCGCTGCTCCGGCCCGGCACGACCCGGGAGGCCCACGAGGCCCGGAAGCTGTTCCGGGAACTCTTCGAACGGCGTGACGAGCTCTTCCGCCCGATGGCGGAGGACCACTACCTCGCCTCGCAGTTCATCCCGTACAAGGGGAAGAGCGCCGCGAGCACCGCCGACATCGGGAACGCCGTCATCCGGCGGAACCCCGGCGGCGGAACCGGCTCGGAGTTCGTGTTCACACCGGACATGACGGGCTGCGCCCTCACCGTCACCGAGGTCACGGAGGACAGCTTCCGGGCCTGGCACTACCAGTCCCCCAACGGCATGTCACAACGCGGGTTCGCCGCCGCCTTCCGGGCGGAACGCTCTCCCACCGAGTGGTTCGGCCACGCGAGCTACCTCAGCCCGATGCCGCCGGGTTCCCGCAACGGGGCGACGAACATCCTGTGGCGCAAGGCGGACGGCTCCTGGCACATCCTGAGCCAGGAGTACCAGGCTCCGCTCACCTTGGAGCTCGGCGCCTTCAAGCTGCCCCGTCAGCCCTCCGTGCAGCCTCTGCACCTCACGCCGGGCGACGAGTTCGCCTACACGAAGAAGATCTACGACAGCATGCGCGAGGAAGCCGACTCCGCGCTCCAGAGCAAACTGCTGACGCTGCTGCAGACGCCCGGGCTCTCCACCTCCACGCGGAACATGCTCCAGGAGGACGTCCTCGAACCGATCACCCGCACTCTCCTCGGGGAGGACCCGGAGCTCGCGCGGGTCACGGATTTCGAGGAGCTCGCCACGACCGTGGGCACGCTCAGGAACCAGCGCGGGACGACGGCGAACGCCGTCCGGCGGGCCCTCGGCGACATCCCCCTGCCCGACGCCGTGGAAGGCAAGATCACCTGGACTGTCGAGGAGTTCGAGAACTCCGGGTGGCTCACCGCGGCCGATGAGGGCGCAGCCCGCATCAAGGCCGGAACCCACGTCACCACCGATGCCCAGGCACTGGGGGGCACCGGCACCGCAACCGCAGCGGTCACCGGCCCCGTCGAGACCGGTCCCGTCCCGCCGGCCCTTCACCATGCGGAGACGGGCCCCGTCCCCCCGGCCACCCGCCCCGCGGAGCACGATGCGCCCGCGCCCCGGGACAAGGGCAAGGGGCGGGCCGACGCGCAGGAGTCGCTTCCCCTCCCCTCGCCCGACGGGCGCCCCGGCGCCCGGGACGCGGCACTCGCCATGCGCGAGCGGCACCAGGTCCGGCAGGACATCATCACGGGTGGCACGACGGGGCGTCAGGCCCAGGACCGGCTCGACGCGTGGCAGGCGTACGAGATCGCCCGCAGCAGCCTGGGCGAGCTGGGTGAGCGCGCCGAACGGGAACTGTTCGCCGGCTCCTCCACAGGACCCACGAGCGGCCAGCGGTTCCTGCAGTCCCAGCTGGACACGGCCGTGATCGAACTGGCCCGCGCGGAGGACCGCCTCCTCGAACTGGGCATGGACCCGTGGCTGACGAGCGAGCGGATCGACGTGGCCGTGGCGAGGATCCGAACCGGAGACGGGACCGCGCTCGGCGGTTCACGGCGCGCCCAGCGGCCGCCGGCCGACCCGCCGCAGACGCAACCCGCACACCTCACCGGCGAGGCGGCGGGCTCCGGCGCGCCCGCACACGTCACCGACGAGCCGGTGCCGGACGGAACCATGCCGGACGAAGCGGTGCCGGACGAGGCCCTGCCCGGCGCCCTCGACGAGACCGCGCCCAGCACCGGCACCGGCACCGGTCACACGCCGGAGCCGGCCGCCGCCCCCGCCCCGCTGCCCGTGCGGCCCGTGGGACACATCGACAACCCGTTCACCGCGCTGGAGGGCGCCCGGTCCGGGACGTTCGCCGCCGATCCCGTGCGCTTCCTCGACGCGCACCCCGTCTCCACCGAGCTCTCCCGGGGCATCCGGGAGCGGATGCCGGGACTGAGCCGCGCGCAGAGCGACGCCTTCGTGGACCGGATGAGCGGCTGGAGCCGTCACTGGTTCGTCCTGCAGCGGAACGACCGCCTCCCGCTCAGCCACTCCACCCTGGTGCTCACGCCCGCGGTGGAGCGGTACGTCCAGGCGTTCAGGGACGGGACGCTGTTCCCCCCGGGCACCCTCGTGCCCCGGGAGACCCGGGAACTGTTCGAGGGCCTGGCCGCGCACCCCGGGCTCTTCCAGCCCATGCCCGACGACCACTACCTCGCCTCGCACTACATCCCGTACAAGCCGGGCTTCGCCAGGAAGGACGGTGACATCGGGAACGCCGTCATCCCCCGCAACCCCGGGAGGGGCACCGGCTCGGCGTTCGTCTTCACGCCGGAGATGAACGGCTGCGCGATCGCCGTCACCGACGTCACCGACGACACCTTCAGGGCCTGGCACTACCAGTCCCCCGGGGGCGAGGCCGCCAACCAGTACGCCACGAGGTTCCGCGCGGGGCGCAGTGGCGAGAACTTCAGCGGGCCCGCCACGCCGGAACGCTCGGTGCGCGACTGGTTCGGTGACGCGATGTACTTGACGCCGGAGCACGGCTCCCGGCGGTGGAAGGGAGCCACGAACATCCTCTGGCGCCGGGAGGACGGCACGTGGCACGTCGTGAGCCAGGAGTACCGGGCGACCCCCGCCGGAAACGGCCTCGAAGACATCGCCCTGCGCCGGAACACCAGGGTCTTCCCGCTCGACCTCACCGGCGGCAGCACGCCCGCGTACACCCGGCGGATCTACGACGGCATGCGGGCCGAGGAGGCCCTGCAGATCGAGGGGGAGCTCGTCTCCGCCCTGGCGACGCTCAGCCGCGGCAACCCCGAACTGGCGGGGTCCCTGCAGAGGAACGTCCTCGACAGGGTCTTCGGCGTGCGGCTGACCGAGGAGCGCGAGCTCGCGGCGGCCGGTGACTTCGACGGGCTCGTGGAGACCGCCCGGACTCTCGGGCAAGGCCGCCTCGAAACCGCGAACCACATCCGGCAGGTCCTGAACGGCACCCCGCTGGACGCCCCGGTGAGGAACCGGCTCGACGGCATCCTCGAGCGCTTCGAGGACCCGCGCTGGGCCCGTGAGCTGGAGCACGAGGCCACGGCCCGGCTCGGTGCCCAAGTCCCCGAGCCCGCCCCCGCCCCCACGCCTGCCCCGGCCCCTGCCCCTGCCCCTGCTCCTGCCCCCGAGAGCGGAACGCTGCGGATCTCCGAGCCCACGGCCGTGCCCGACGAGGCCGACCTGCCGGTGATCCGGGCACGGGACGCTTACGCGGAGGCGTACGCCGACCGTTCCCGCGCCCAGTTCGAACTCAACGAATGGAACCAGCGGTTCGCCGGCGGAGCGGGGCCGTCGACCGCGGCGGCGGGGCCGTCGCTGCCGGAGACCCGGCTCGCGGCCGCCGAGGAACGGCTGAACCGGGCCGCGGAGGACCTGGAAGCGCTCGGCGCCGACCCCCGGGCGGTACAGGCGGGGATCGAGGAGACCATCACGCGCAGTGGCCAGGAGAGCAAGGGCCTGCCCGGCGGCATGCGCCGGACCGACCCCGGCGAGGGGAGCTCGGGCACCGGGCCGGCCGGTCCGCCGTCCGGCGGCCCTTCGCCGGCCGGTCTCCCCCACCAGGCCCCCGAAGGGGACGCGCCGGCACCTCCGGCCGCCCACGACCAAGCGGTTCCCCCGGACACGGAACCGCCCGCTGCCCTGCCCGAGCACCCGGTCCCCGGCGAAACCGGGCCGGACAACGCGCTCACGACGACCCCTGCACCGGCACCGGCCCCGCGGGTGACGCTCCCACTGCAGGAGGGACTGCTCACGCGCGCCTTCGCCGACGGGCCCGAGGACTTCTTCACCTCACATCTGGTCTCCGTGCGCTTCGACGAGAACATCGCGGCGCGAACACCCTGGATGGACAGAGGCACCATTCACAAGTTCCTGGACAAGATGAACGACTGGGAGGGCCACCACTGGTTCGTGATCCACCGGCCCGAGGGCCAGTCCGACCGGGGCAGCACCGTCATGCTCACCCCGGCCGTCGAGAAGTACATCCAGGTGAACGCGGAGCAGGCGGGACTGGGCGCGTACCGCGGCGACAGCCGTCTTCCCGCCGTGGCGGACGCCGACGAGTACCTGTCCCCGGTGTTCCTCCCGTACCTGAGCGGAAACGTCGACATCGTCGGGATCGGGAACGTGCGCGTTCCCCTGATACCCGACGACCGGCTCGGGTCCGGACTCGTCGTGACCCCCACCATGAACGGCTGCGCCCTGGCCGTCACGAACGTCGACGAGACCGGATTCACGGCCTGGCACTTCCAGTCGCCCGGCAGCAGCAAGGGCGCCGACGTGCGCTTCCGCCTGGATCCGGACAAGCAGGTGACCGACTGGTTCGGTGACGCGGAGTACGAGACGCCGGTGAAGCGGGGGCAGTACCAGGCCGCCAATATCCTGTGGCACCACGAGGCGAGCAGGCAATGGAAGATCATCAGCCAGGAGAGCGACATGCTCTACGGCCCGCGAGGGGAATGGCTCGGGCTCTCCAAGACGCACGAACTCAGCCGCGAGCTCCGTCTGACCCCCGGCGGCGAGCTCACCTACACGAAGAAGATCTACGAGGGACTGGCGGCGGCATACCAGCAGAAGGTCGACGTGGCGCTGGCGAAGATCGACGACAAGGCGATCTGGAGCAAGGCGCAGTACAAGCTCCTGGAGGAGAGCCTCATCGGCCCCGCCAAGCGGTACATGGACGAGTTCCGGGCGCAGCTGCTCGCTCAGCCGGATTTCACCGGACTCGCCGGCCTGGCCGATTCCATCAGGACGCGGATACCGGAGTTCTCCGAGGCGGAGATCAGGCAGTACGCCGACAGCTGGTCCGCAAGGCTCAAGCCTCTGGAATCCTGGATGCCCTCCCGGCAGTTCGAACTGCGCATGGACAACCTCCTTGTGTTCCTGCGCGAGTACCACAACGCCGCCTGGGCGGAGCGCATGGCGTCCGAGGCGCGCGCCCGCATCGCGCCACCCCCTCAACCCGGCGCGAACGGCTGATGAGAAGTTGTCGTCACCACCGGCACAGCCCGGTCCCACCCCTGTACGTCTGACGGAGCCCCCGTGACAGTCCCCGCCCAGCCGGCCACCACCCACCGGGTGGACGCCGCCGGCCCCGGTGCTCACCCCGACCTCGCCACCGCCCTGGCCGCGGCCGCCGACGGCGACGAGATACGCATCGCCCCCGGCGCCTACCGGGAGGCGGTGCGGATCGAGCGCAGCGTGACGCTGCGCGCCGGCGGCGTGGAGGCGGGC
Source organism: Streptomyces sp. KLMMK (assembly GCF_036961605.1). Classification (NCBI taxonomy): domain Bacteria; kingdom Bacillati; phylum Actinomycetota; class Actinomycetes; order Kitasatosporales; family Streptomycetaceae; genus Streptomyces; species Streptomyces sp. KLMMK. The sequence goes on along the minus strand of NZ_JBAMDC010000344.1, from coordinate 186 downwards.
GGGTACCCCGGGGCGGTGGTTCTGACCGCTCCCGGCGACGGGCGGCCGGCGCTCGAAGTGGCCGCGGGCGCACGGGTGGTGGTCGACGGGCTCGTCGTCGAGGGGGCTGCCGCCGACCAGCCCGCCGTGGTGCTCGGCGGCGGGCGCACGGAGTGGTCCGGCGGCCGGATCGGCAGCGGGCGGCTG
>NZ_JBAMDC010000343.1:0-6875 GCF_036961605.1 Streptomyces sp. KLMMK | reverse complement strand
AAACCACACCGCGGCAGCAGCCAGCTCCCCCTCAGCCACAGACGGACGGACCGGCCTCCTCACGCACCCGCATCCGCGACGGCGCGAGTACGGCGCCCAGCCTCCCACCCACCGCACAGCCAACACACCGAACCCAACCCCCCACCCCTCCCCCTGCTGCCAGCTTGTTCTGACCCGCACCCGAACCACGGATCTCCACCTACCCCCACTCCCCGCACCCCGAGGCTTGGAGAATCCCCCGGCGCGGCTCCGTCACGGACGGAAATTGCCGTCGCGCACTGCGGCGGTGAACGAGGACCACGCTTCCGGTTCGAACGTCAGCGCCGGCCCGCCGGGCATCTTCGAGTCGTGTACGGGCACGATGCGGTGGTGGGGCGGTCCTCTGTCGGCGCAGCCGCCGCCGGTGCCGTAGCCGGTCCCGGATCACGTTCGCTCTGGACGGACCCAGGGCGGTGTTCATGCCGATAACGCCTCCATGGCATCCCTCATGAACGCGGCGGTTTGAGTTGGCGTCAGGGCGTACGCCGTGAGGAGGGCGTAGGCTCGCACGCGGGCTTGGACGGCGACCGGATCTTCCAGAAGCGTGCCTGATCCAGAGCTTTCTTCGTAGGCGACGGTCGATCCGTCATCCAGCGTCAGAAGTGTCGACTCGCCGCCCAAGAAGGCGTGTTCTCCATGCGCGAAGGGCAGGATCTGCACAACAGTCGTGCCGTTGTCCACGAGCTCGGTCAGGCGGCTCAGCTGGGCCCGCATGACGGCCGGCCCGCCGACGGGCCGTCGGATCACTGCCTCGTCCAGAATCATGGACATGTGGGGAGGGGTGTCCGTCCGTAGGAGTGACTGGCGGCTCATCCGGGCCGACACCCGCTGTTCGATCTCGGCAGACGTGCCCCTCGGGTTGCACACCCGGAACAGTGCCCGTGCATAGTCCTCCGTCTGTACCAGCCCCGGCACGAGGTGCCCGGCGTACTCGTCGATCGCTTGCGCCCGCGTCTCCAGCTCCATGCGTCTGCGGTACTTGTCCGGGTGGATCTCGCGCTCGCTCCGCGCGATCACATACAGCCGGGCGAAGCGTTCACCTGTGCCGAAGGCCTCGTCCAGCCTGCCGGGGAGGTCGGGCGGCGGTTCGTGCCCGCCCGTTTCGATGCGGGCCAGGTGGCTGCGGCTGTAGCGGACTACCTCTGCCAGTTTCGCCAGCGTCATGCCTGCTGCCTCCCGGTGACGCCTGAGGTCGGCGCCGAAGAGGTGTCGGGACGAGCGGTCGGGTGTCAGCTTCCGTGCGGGTCGGGTCATGGCCACAACTCCTTTTCCCAGCTTCAAGTTGGGATCTGAATGTCTGGCGAGCGTACGTACGCACGGGCGACTCTGAACCGGCAGACAGTGAGCGCCCCCACCAAGGGGTGAATGTGACGGAGGCAAGTCGCGTGGGCGGACAGCAGCAGCTAGAGCACGGTTACACGCCGGAAGAGGCCCCAGGGCGGCAGCCCCTTGACCTGTCGAAGTGGTGTCTGCGGTGCGCCGAGCTCCGCGTGCGTTTCCACGGGGCCGCATGCCTGGGCCGTACCGCGGAGGCCGAGGCGCTGAACGCCGAGTTCGTGCGGCACCAGCGGCTGGTGCACTCGTGACGGCGCTGTCCCCGGAGAGGGCCGCGCGCGACGTGGCCGCGGCGACCCGTACGGCGGCCGGGCGTCTCGTGTTCCGCCGCTGCGCTCACCCCGTGGGGTGGTCCCGCACGCTCGGGTTCGAGCGGTGCCCCCTGTGCGGCGCCGAGCGCCACACCGCGTACGCGGCGCTGAGGATGCCGATGCCCGACAGCGCGCCCGCACCGGTGTGGGGATGCCCCAGCCCCGGCGCTCCGGGGCGGCGGCCGCCCGGGAGTGCGTACGCGAAGACCCCGCCGTCTGTCCGCTGACGGCGGGGCGCCCCCGCTTGCGGGACCGGCCCTGGATGTCCCCCGTGAACCCAGGGCCGTGACCCGCTTCCCCCCGACGGGGCCCTGTCCCGAAACAGCTGTGGGACCGGCCCGCGCCTTGACTGCGGACAAGGGGAACGGTACTAACGGGGCCATCCATCGGCTACTCGCCAAACGCGGCACCTGTCCCGGATACGCGGACACCCGAGGGAAGCCCCTGATGACTGAACCAGGCGTGGGGCCAGAGGCCCCCGGCAACATGCGCACGCTCGTCCTCAGCAACGATCTCGACGAGACCAGGGAGATCATCAGCTCTGCCTACAGTCCTTATCAACTCAGCGTGCTCGGCGACCCGAAGGAGTTCTCCGCGTGGTACGCGGAGGGCGGCTTCCCGGGGGTCACGGTGTCGGGGCTGCAGTACGGCGCCGAGACGCTCGTCGCGCCCCAGCCCCTCGACTCGTACCTGCTGGTCTGCCAGCTGGTGCGGGGCCGGGTGCGGGTGATGTCGCCGGGGCGGGAGGAGCGGGTCGTCGGGCCCGGGCAGACGTATGTGCTCGACCCGTACCGCTCCTTCCAGGTGCACTGGGCGCCCGGCGCGCGGATGACGACCGTCCGGCTCGACCGGGAGATGGTGGAGCGGGCGGCGGCCGACGCGCTCGGCCTCGACGGTTCCGTACGGGCCCGCTTCTCGCTCAACGGGACCACCTCGGCGGCGGCGGCCAGGAGCTGGGCGGGGATCTCGGCGGCCGTGCACCGGGAGGTGCTCGGGGAGGGCGTGGCCCGCAGCAGCCCGCTCGTGGCCGGCCACCTGACGCAGTCGACGGCCGCGATCCTCATGCAGACGCACGAGCTGATCACCCAGGGGGTGGACGCGCAGCGCCCGGGCGAGGTCGCGCACCCCGCCGTGCGGCGGGCGATGGCGCTGGCCGAGGAGCGCGCCGACCAGCCGCTCACGCTGGCCGACCTCGCGGCCGCGGCCCGGGTGAGCCCCCGCGCGCTGCAGGAAGCGTTCCGGCGGCACGTCGACTCGACGCCCCTGGGGTACCTGCGCGAGGTCCGGCTCGGCCGGGCCCACCAGGAGCTGGTGGCGGCGCGCGGCGACGGAGACGTCACCGTGGCCGAGGTCGCCTACCGTTGGGGTTTCAACAATCTTGGCCGGTTCGCCGGGTACTACCAGCGGCGCTACGGGCACCCGCCGTCCCGCACGCTGCGCTCGTAACCCGCCCCGCAGGGGCCTCGTGGGTCCTGGGGATGACGGTGTCCGTCTCAGGGACTACGCGGGCACCCTTCCGTCGGCCTTCAGGTTGTACGGCTTTCCGGCCGTACGGCTGACGCCCCGGGCGGGCCGCGCCCCGAGAATTGGAGGAGTTGATTCCGGCCATGGTGTCCCCGGGGAATTCCCGGCGCGGACCGATGACCGGACCCCCTTCCCCTACCTCCCGGAGGAGACCCCGTGTCCCACGCGGCCGCCTTTCCCACGACCCCCGTCGGCACGGCCGGCACCGCCGTCGCCGCCCGAGCCACCGGTCTGAGCAAGGTCTACGGGCAGGGCGACACCCGCGTGACGGCGCTGGACTCCGTCTCCGTGGAGTTCCGCCGCGCCGAGTTCACCGCGATCATGGGCCCCTCGGGCTCCGGCAAGTCCACGCTGATGCACTGCATGGCGGGCCTCGACACGATCTCGTCCGGCTCGACGCAGATCGGCGACGTGGAGCTCGGCTCGCTCGGCGACCGGCAGCTGACGCGGCTGCGCCGGGACCGGATCGGTTTTGTCTTCCAGGCGTTCAACCTGCTGCCGACGCTGACCGCCCTGGAGAACATCACCCTCCCCATGGACATCGCGGGCCGCAAGCCCGACCCGGCGTGGCTGGACATGGTGGTCGGCACCGTCGGCCTGTCCGGGCGGCTCTCGCACCGGCCCAGCCAGCTCTCGGGCGGTCAGCAGCAGCGTGTGGCCGTGGCCCGCGCGCTCACCGCCAAGCCGGAGATCATCTTCGCGGACGAGCCCACCGGCAACCTCGACTCCCGCTCGGGCGCCGAACTGCTGGGCTTCCTGCGCGAGTCCGTGCAGGCCCTGCAGCAGACGATCGTCATGGTCACCCACGACCCCGTGGCCGCCTCCTACGCCGACCGCGTGGTCTTCCTCGCCGACGGCCGGATCGTGGACGAGATGCGCGAGCCCACGGCCGACGCGGTCCTGGACCGTATGAAGGCCTTCGACGCCAAGGGCCGTACGAGCTGAGGCGGCCGGCCGCACGGCCCTCGTGCGCACAGCCCCGCGCATGACCGTCCAGCGCACGGCTCCGCGCACGGCCCGCGCGACCGCCCCGTCACCGCCCGGCTCGCCCCCACGAACCCTGGACAAGACCACACCCATGTTCCGTACCGCCCTGCGCAACCTCCTCGCGCACAAGACCCGGCTGATGATGACCGCGCTCGCGGTCCTCCTCGGCACGGCCTTCGTCTCCGGCACCCTCGTCTTCAGCGACTCCGTCAACAGCGCCTACCGCAACAAGATGGCCAAGAGCCTCGACGACGTCGCCGTCTCCGTCACCGCCGGCCGGTCCGCCCTCAAGGAGAAGGACGCCCTCGACTCCCGCGTGGTCGAGTCCGTACGCGCCCTGCCCGGCGTGGCCGCCGTACGCCCGTCCGTGAGCGGCACCGTCATGGTCGCCGACAAGGAGAACAACCCCGCCGGCAGCGAGTGGGGCAGCTTCGGCGCCAACTTCGTGCCCGGCGTGAACGGCAAGGACAGCCGCTACCCGATCGTCAAGGGGCGGGGCCCCGCCGCCGAGGGCGAGATCGTCCTCGACGCGAAGACCGCCGCGAAGACGGGCGCCAAGGTGGGCGGCACCGTCCGGCTGGCCGTCGACGGGCCCGTCATGACCAAGAAGCTCGTCGGCATCGCCGAGACCGACGACCCCAAGGTGAGCGCGGGCGGCAGCCTCGCCCTGTTCGACACCGCGACCGCGCAGAAACTCCTCGGCAGCCCGGGGCAGTTCAGCGAGCTCATCGTCGCCGCGAAGCCCGGCACCGACCAGCAGAAGCTGACCGCCAAGGTCCGCGAGACGCTTCCCAAGGACGCCTTCCGGACGCAGAGCGGAAAGGAGCTGGCGGCCGAGGAGTCCAAGATGATCGACAAGGAGACCAGCTCGATCCGCAACACCTTCCTGGCGTTCGCGGGCATCGCCCTCTTCGTCGGCATCTTCATCATCGCCAACACCTTCACCATGCTGATCGCCCAGCGCAGCCGGGAGATCGCCCTGCTCCGCGCCGTGGGCGCGTCCCGCCGCCAGGTGGTGCGCTCGGTGCTGATCGAGGCAGGGCTGCTCGGCCTGGTCGCCTCCGCCGTCGGCTTCGTCCTGGGCCTGGGCGTCGCCACCGGCCTGCGCGCGGTGCTGGACTCCGCCGGGGCGAGCCTGCCCGACGGGCCGCTGGTCATCGAGCCGATGTCCGTGCTCGCCGCCCTCGGCGTCGGCGTCGTGGTGACGGTTCTGGCCGCCTGGCTGCCCTCCCGCAAGGCCGCGAAGATCGCCCCCGTGGAGGCGCTGGCCGCCGCGGAGCAGCCGCCGGCCGTCAAGAGCCTCGTCGTCCGCAACGGCATCGGCGCCGTGCTCACCGGCCTGGGCGTCGCGATCATGCTGTACATCACCAGGCTCAAGGACAGTGACGGCCTGGAGCTCGCGATGGCGGGCGCGGCCCTGACCATGGGCGGCGTCATCGTCCTGGCACCGCTGCTCTCCCGCCCGTTCGTCCACCTCTTCGCGAAGGCGACGGGCCGGCTGACCGGCGTCAGCGGCAAGCTCGCCAAGGAGAACGCGCTGCGCAACCCGCGCCGCACCGCCGCGACCGCCTCCGCGCTGATGATCGGCCTCTCCCTGATCACCGGTCTGACCGTGGTCGCCGTCTCCGCCGACCAGGGCGTGGCGAAGATGGGCCAGCAGGACCTGACGGCCGACTACAAGGTGACGTCGGCGAACTTCGGCGGTCTCTCCACGGACATCGCCAAGACCCTCGCCAAGGAACCCGGCGTCGCCGCCGTGGTCCCGCTGCGCTCGGCCGGCTTCCAGTCGTCGAACCAGCCCGCGCTCGCCCACGCCGCGGACGTCGCGTCGCTCGGCAAGGTGGCGGACATCCGGTTCGTCAGCGGTTCCCCCGCCGACGTGAGGAAGGGCACCGTCGCGGTGTCCGACCAGTACGCCAAGGAGCGCGGCCTGAAGGTCGGGTCGACCCTGCCGATGGACTTCTACGACGGCGAGAAGGCCGCCCCGAAGGTCGCCGCGATCTACGCCAAGAACGACGTCGTCTCCGCCGTCCTCGCCACCCCCTCCCTCGTGGACCCGCACCTGGAGAAGGTGCGTGACGACGAGGTGCTGGTGAAGGCGGTCCCCGGCAAGGCCGGCGAGCTCCGCGCCAAGATCAAGGAGACCCTCGGCGGCAACCCGCTCATCAAGGTGCAGAGCCAGGAGGACCTGCGCCGCTCGGAGGCCGGGGACATCGACGACATCCTCTTCCTGATGTACGGGCTGCTGGGCATGGCCGTTGTGATCGCGGTCGTCGGCGTCGTCAACACCCTCGCTATGTCGGTCTTCGAGCGGACCCGGGAGATCGGGATGCTGCGCGCGATCGGCCTGGCCCGCACGGGCGTCAAGCAGATGGTGCGGCTGGAGTCGGTGACGATCGCGATGTTCGGCGCGGTGCTGGGCGTCGGGGTCGGCATCTTCCTCGCCTGGTCCGGCGGCCACCTGGTCCGCTCGTCCTTCCCGCAGTACGAGATGGTCGTGCCGTGGGCGCGGATCGCGGTGTTCCTGCTCATCGCGCTCGCCGTGGGCGTGCTGGCCGCGGTCTGGCCGGCCCGCAGGGCGGCGAAGCTGAACATGCTGGAGTCGATCGGGGCGCAGTAGGCCCCGCGGCCCCGGCCGCTCCCCTCACCTCCGGGTAAGTGCCCACTTAATAGTGCGTA
>NZ_JBAMDC010000342.1:0-7001 GCF_036961605.1 Streptomyces sp. KLMMK | reverse complement strand
CTGTCGGCCCTCGTCGAGGGCCTCCCCTGGCCGGACCGCCTGACCCGGGCCGTGGCCCTGGCCGCGGCCACCGTAAAGGCCCCCACGGCAGGCGAATTCGACCCCGCGACGTACGAGGACGTGCTGCCGCGCGTGAAGGTCACGGCGGCCTGAACCCGCCCCCTGCGAGGGGGCTCCCCGACGGAAGGACCACCGGCCATGCCACTCGTCCACACCAGGGAACTCATCACCGCAGGCCGCGCCCTGTGCGCTTTCAACGTCATCACGGTCGAACACGCGGAGGCCGTCGCGGCGGGCGCTGAGGACGCGAACCTCCCCGCCGTCCTGCAGATCTCGGAGAACGCCGTCAGGTTCCACGGCGGACGACCCGGCCCCATCGCCGCCGCCACGGCAGCGGTGGCGGCCGCCTCCTCGGCGCGCCTGTCCCTCCACCTGGACCATGTGGAAAGCGAGGCACTCCTGCGCCAGGCGCACACCCACGGCTTCAGCTCGGTGATGTTCGACGCCTCGAAACTCCCTTACGGGGACAACGTCAAAGCGACGGCGGAAGCCGCCCGTTGGGGCCACGAACGCGACATCTGGGTGGAGGCGGAACTGGGCCGCGTCGGCGGAAAGGCGGGCGACGCACACACCCCGGGCGTACGCACGGACCCGGCGGAAGCCGCGGCCTACGTGGCGGATACAGGCGTCGACGCCCTGGCCGTGGCAGTGGGCAGCACCCACGCCATGACGGAACGCACGGCGACTTTGGACCACGCCTTGATCGCGGCTCTACGGGACGCCGTCCCCGTCCCCCTGGTCCTCCACGGCTCGTCAGGCGTCCCGGACACGGAACTCCGCAGGGCGGTGGCCGCCGGAATGACGAAAATCAACGTGGGCACGGCATTGAACAAGGCCTTCACAGGCACGATCCGCGCCTTCCTGGAGGCCCACCCCTCCACCACGGACCCGCGCAAGTACCTGACCCCTGCGCGGGCCGCCATGACGGAGACGGTGGCGGAATTCCTCCGGACCGTCTCCGGGTGAGGTCACGCGCCGCCGGGCTGCAGCCAGACCTGGTCGATGTGCACGTCGCACTTGTTGCCCTGCTCGCAGGACATCTTGATGGTGTTCTTGCCCGGCTTGAGGGTGACCTGGGTCCAGGAGTTCACCCAGAAGTTCACCCACTCACCGGGCTTGGCATTGCCGAAGTTCTTCATCTTTATGGGGTAGGAGGCCGTCGCGCCATTGGTGGCGACCGAGAGGTCGTTGTCCGTGCCGGGCACTCCATAGGTGGCGTACAGCCGGTAGTCGCCGCCGGTGGGGACGTCCACCTCCCACTCGATGCCGGCACCCACCTGGTTGATGCCTACGTACGCACCGTTCTCGGCCTTGGCGCCGTGCACCTCGTGCGACGTGGCGGCGCTGCCGACCAGCCTCAGGCTCGACGCGTCCCGCTTGAGCTTCCCGACCGCCGACGGGTTGTCCGGTTCCTTCTTCTTCTCCGGGTCCTTGGACGGCTTCTTCTTGTCCTCGTCCTGCGGCTGCTTCTGGTCGCCCCCGGAGGACGCCTGGTTGCTGCTCTGGTCGTCACTCGTGCCGCTGTTGTTCAGCATCGCCACCGCGATGCCGCCCGCCACCACCGCGACGACGGCTATGGCCGCCACCAGCAGGCCGGTCCGCTTCGGCCGGGAGCCGCCGCCGTGGCCGCCGTGACCACCGTGGGACGCCGGCTGGCGCGGGACGCCGCCCGGCAGGGTCTCCGGGGCCGCGTAGTGCGGCGACGGCTGCTGGGCGTGCGGCGGCTGTGGCTGCGACTGCGGCTGGCGCGGGCCGTACTGGCGTGAGCCGACCGTCCGTACCTGGTTGTACGAAGTGCGGGGGACGCCCGGCTGCGGCGCGGCCGGGGCGCTGTCGTGAGGCCCCTCGCCGCCCTCCGAGCGGTACAGGTGCGCGAACGGGTCGTCGTTCTCCGGCGTACCCGTGCCGTTATTACCGGCCGTCATCCCCTGTCACTCCCCAGCTGTGGGCCCATCGCCCACTGGCCAAATCTTTGCGTTCGATTTCACGGTAGGCGGCGGTGCCGCGTTGGCGCAGCCTACCGCGACGCGGCGACACCTCGCGGTGCGTGGCCTCAGCCCGCCCGCCGACCTGCCTTGGCGCGTGACCGTTTTTCGACGTACATGCGCTGGTCGGCGGAGTGCAGCACCTCGTCGGCGGACATGCCGCAGCCTGCCCAGCCGATGCCGAAACTCGCGCCTACCCTCACCGCCCGGCCGTCAACCCTTATCGGCGGGACGATGGCGCTGCGCAGCCGTACGGCCAGGTCCTCGGCGTCGGCCTGGGCAAGGCCGTCCGCGAGGACGACGAATTCGTCGCCGCCGAGGCGGGCGACCGTGTCGCCTTCGCGGACGCCGTTGCTCAGCCGGCGGGCGACCTCTATGAGGACGGCGTCGCCCGTGTGGTGCCCGAAGCGGTCGTTGATCGCCTTGAAGCCGTCGAGGTCGCAGAAGAGGACCGCCAGGCCCTTGGTCCCGTCGTCCTCCCCGTCCTCGGGCGGGGCTATGGCGTGGACATGCCCGGGGTAGGCGCCGTCGTGCTCGCCGCAGCCGATCTCGTCGGGGGCGTAGTCGGGCCCGCAGTCCGGTGCGTGCTCGGGGCCGAGCTCGGAGCCGAAGCCGTGCGCGTACGGCCCGGTCTGCACGGACCCGTACGCACCGCCCGCAGCCATCCCGGCCGTCCCGGCCGCGCCCACACCCGCACTCGCAGCCGCCGCCCCGTCGACGCCCTCCACCTCGGCGAAGCCGTCGAGACAGCCGTAGGGCGCGGCCACGGCGGCCGCGTGGGGCTCGCTGCCGGGCGCGCGGTTGCACAGCCGGCTGCTGAGCCGGGCCCGCAGCTCGGCGCTGTTGGGCAGGCCGGTCAGCGAGTCGTGGCTGGCGCGGTGGGCGAGCTGCAGCTCGTGCCGCTTGCGCTCCTCGATGTCCTCGACGTGGGTGAGCAGGAAGCGCGGCCCGTCCGCGGCGTCGGCCACGACGGAGTTGCGCAGCGAGACCCACACGTAGGTGCCGTCACGGCGGGCGAGCCGCAGCTCGGCGCGGCCGCCCTCGGCGGAGGTGCGCAGGAGCGTGCCGATGTCCTCGGGGTGGACGAGGTCGGAGAACGAATAGCGGCGCATCTGGGACGCGGAGCGGCCGAGGAGGCGGCACAGGGCGTCGTTGGTGCGGTGCAGGCGGCCGTGCTGATCGCCGCCCATCTCGGCGATGGCCATGCCGCTGGGTGCGTACTCGAAGGCCTGGCGGAAGCTTTCCTCACTGGCGCGCAGGGCCTGCTGCTCCCGCTCCAGGCGGACGAGGGCGCGCTGCATGTTGGCCCGCAGGCGGGCGTTGCTGATGGCGATGGCGGCCTGGAAGGCGTACATCTGCAGCGCCTCGCGGCCCCAGGCGCCGGGCCGCCGGCCGTTGCGCGGCTTGTCGACGGAGATCACGCCGAGGAGCTCCCCGCCCGCCGTGCCCGCGGTGTACATGGGGGCGAAGAGGCGGTCCATGGGGTGCCACTCGTCCGGGAAGCGCGGCGCCGGGCCGGCGGTGTGCCACTGGGGCACGTCGTCGTTGTCGAGGACCCAGCCCTCGGTGTACGGGATGAACCGCAGCGAGCCCCACTGGTCGGCCATGGCCAGCCGCCGCTCCCAGGAGACGCGCGAGCCGACCCGCCCGGCCAGCAGCGCTTCCGCGCCGGCGCTGCCGGCGACGGCGGCCACGACGAGGTCACCGTCGGGCCGTACGAGATTGACGGCCGAGAGCTCGTACCCGAGCCCGGTGACGATGCCGTCCGCGACGGTCTGCAAGGTGTCCGCGAGACTTCGCGCCGTGTTCAGATCGGCCACCACCTGATGCAGCCCGCGCAAGGTGGCCAGGCGGACATACGGCTCCGACTCGGTCTCCATCTTCGCTCTCCCCCGAGACCTCGACAGCAACTCCAGGCTTCTTGTCGTCCGTTTACCACGGCCACTGAATCACAGCGAGCTGACCACTCGGTACACAGGGTCAACAATTACAGCCCTCTGTGACTCATGTCACAATGCGTGATGAGGTCCCGCTACTGGCGGGGTTAGAAGCTCTTATGCTTCCTGAACGCAAATCCGGAACCGTGCGAACACTGATCCGGACGCCTTCCCGAACCGATGCGGACAACTTTCGGAACCGTTCCGGCACCCTTCCGACCTAGGACCCGCCTGGTCCTGCAGTCCGATGCGAGGGCGCTACGGGCGGGCTAGCGTGCACAGCGTGTTGCAGACGACCCCGCTCTACGAGACCGCCATAGCCCATTCTGAAGGGGTGAGCGCCGATGAGTTCCGTGCCGCCCTCGCCCGCCTCGCCGCCGGCGTGGTGCTGGTGACCGCACACGACCCGGAGCACGGTCCGCGCGGCGAGGACGTCGGAATGACGGCGACCGCCTTCCTGTCCGTCTCGCTCGAGCCGCCGCTCGTCATGGTGAGCGTTCGCAACGATTCCCGTATGGACGACCTCCTGGAGCGGCAGCCGCTGTGGGCGGTGTCCGTCCTCTCCGAGAGCCAGCGGCACATCGCCGGACGCTTCGCGATGAAGGGACGGATCAGCGACCGCCTGCTCTTCGAGGACATCCCCTACACGTCCGGGACGGCGACCGGCGCGCCGCTCGTACGGGGCGCGCTGTCGACTCTGGAGTGCCGGACGGAGCAGCGGGTGACGGCCGGGGATCACACGCTGGTGATCGGCAGGGTGCTCACGGCGACGGCGCCGGCGACGGAGAGCGGTCCGCTGACGTACTTCAAGGGGAAGTACCGGCAGCTGGGATGAGGCGGGGCGGGGCGCGATCAAGCCCAGCCCTCAAGCCCAGCCCACAGGCCCGGCTCGCAGGCCCAGCCCTCAGGCCCAGTCCTTGCCGGTGCGCCCGCGCTTGGTCTCGGCGCGCTGCTTCTTCTGCCGCAGCCGCCGTTCGTTGATGCCGCGCGGGATCTTCGTGGCGCGCCGCGGGCGGGGCGGCGGGGCGCTCGCCTCGGCCAGCAGCGAGGCGAGCCGGACGGCGGCGGTCTCGCGGTTGCGCCACTGCGAGCGGTGCTCCGAGGCGCGCACGACCACGACGCCGCCGACGAGACGGCCGGCGAGCTTGGCCAGTGCGCGTTCCTTCCAGACCTCGGGCAGCGCTTCCGTGCGGGCGAGGTCGAACCGCAGCTCGACCTGGCTGTCGCTCGTGTTGACGTGCTGGCCGCCGGGGCCGGAGGAGCGGGAGAAACGCCACTGGAGCTCGGCCTCCGGCAGGGAGACCGAGCCGCGGATGACGTAGGGGCCGGACATGCCCCCCATGATCCCGCGTGGCACGGGCGGGCGTCACCTCGTTTTGCGCCGCCTTCGACACGCGCGGGCATCAGGGATTGGCAAAGAAAGTAAAAGCGGGTGGAACCCTGGGGTCCCCCGAGGACGTTAAAAAGGATGACGGTGACCCGCAGGCCGCGGTGCGCTGCAGAACCGACGCAGACTTGACCAGAAAGGGACAATTCCCATGGCTGTAAGCCTGTCCAAGGGCGGCAACGTCTCCCTCACCAAGGAGGCCCCGGGCCTGACGGCCGTCACGGTCGGCCTCGGCTGGGACGTCCGCACCACCACCGGCACGGACTTCGACCTCGACGCGAGCGCGATCGCCGTGAACCCCACGGGCAAGGTCTACTCCGACGCCCACTTCGTCTTCTTCAACAACAAGGCCACGCCGGACCAGTCGATCGTCCACACCGGTGACAACGTCACGGGTGCCGGCGAGGGCGACGACGAGCAGATCAACGTCAACCTGGCCGCCCTCCCGGCCGACGTCGACAAGATCGTCTTCCCGGTCTCGATCTACGACGCGGTGGCCCGCAGCCAGAACTTCGGCCAGGTCCGCAACGCCTACATCCGCATCATCAACCAGGCCGGCGGCGCCGAGCTCGCCCGCTACGACCTGAGCGAGGACGCCGCCACCGAGACCGCCATGGTCTTCGGCGAGCTGTACCGCAACGGCTCGGACTGGAAGTTCCGCGCGGTCGGCCAGGGCTACGCCTCGGGCCTGCAGGGCATCGCGCAGGACTTCGGCGTCAACGTCTGACGAAGGCCGCGGTGAGAGGCCGCCCCGGGTTACGGGGCGGCCCCTGCCCGGGCCGGGCGCGGGCGCGCTCGACCCGGCCCGGCTCAGCCGAAGCGCCCGGTCCCGGAAAGCTTCCAGTCCCGGTTGCATTCCGGGCCGCACCGCCACGACAACGGCGGATTAGCGGTCACATTGCGGTTGCCGTCGAGCAACCACGTCCCCACCTCACCAGTGGTCGTGTTGTGCCACAACACATCGGTGGTGTTCCCGACCGCGCCGGCAGGCGCGCTCGTCGCGACGACGTCGAGGGTCAGCGCGGCCAGCCCCGCCGGGGCTGCTGAGGTGCTCGGCTGCCGCCCCGGGGCACTTATCCGCCGCCCTACGACCCGGGCCGGTGGATTTCCGGGCCCGGAAGGCCGCCGCCACGTGCGGCTGGCAGCCCCCTCAACCTGGGTAGAACCAAGGGGAAGCGGCCCGCCATACCACACAGCCGACCGGTTGCGCACGCTCCGTAACCAGCGGCTGAGCAGCGGAGTTGGGGTTCACCGGGGCGGGTACGTAGTTACCCAAGGAGGGGCACCCGTGGAGACAGGACACACGCACCATGGACGACGGCGACTCACTCGAACGCATTCTCGCCGCAGTGATCGGCGACCGGGACCGCGAGCCCGAGCTGTGCCCGGAGTGCGGGCGCCCGCTGCGGGTGATCGTCGTGGCGGAGAACCCCGGCGACGCCACGTCGCCGGCGATCGTGCGAGGGGTCTGCCCCGCGTGCCCCAAGGGACTGGGCGCCGCGGCCCCCTGAAGCACCTGGCGCTGGCCTGCCCCAACTGCCAGAACATGATGCAGCAGATGGGCAACGGCGTGTACAAGTGCTGGAGCTGCGGATACACGAGCACCGGTTGAGCCCAGGCCGAGCCCCGACC
>NZ_JBAMDC010000341.1:0-7005 GCF_036961605.1 Streptomyces sp. KLMMK | reverse complement strand
TGCGCGGGCCGTACACGGGCCGTACGCGGGCCGTACGCGGGGTGTCAGCCCTTCCAGCAGCGCTTCACGACGCCGTCCTCGGCTTCGAAGTTCAGCCGGCCCGCCCGGTACTCCATGGTGACGAGCGTGCCGGGCGCGAGGGCCCGCACGGTGGCCCAGCCGCGGGCGCGGGCCCGCTCGGCCGCGGCGGCCGTGGCGAGTCCGACGTAGGCGGCGGGGTCGTCGTCGGGGTCGGCGGGGAGGTTCGGTAGAGGTGCCATGCCCGTCACCGTAGGCCGCCCCGTCGCCGTACGGAAGCGGAGTCCGGGGCGGCCGGAGCACGGGGCCGTGCCGCCGCGGTCCTCCGGCGGTCACACTTCTGTCACAGAGAACCCGTCGTGGTTTGCCGCGGAACACTTCACCCCTACGAGGATTACGGGGTCGCGCGGAACGTCTTCACCCATCCTCGGCGGGAAATGCGCGACATCTTTTCGGGAGGTCCGCCGAAATTGCCCGGACGTGAACCGGAAATGACCGCACAACGGGCGCACGGGATATTGCGGATCCGTGTTCACGGTCACTGGAATAGCGCGGTCCGGAAACATCCGGAATAAAGAATTCCGATTCCCCGGACCGGCCGCGCCCGCCCCCGGAACCCCAGGAGGCACCCTCGCGCGAGGACCCCCGGGGCGAGCATCATGGCGTGAGCCCGAAAGCCCGTCGAAGGTGACATCGAGGGAGCGCAGATGGGGACGGACACCGCGCAGGCGACCACCGGGCCGGTGCGGGAGCGCCGACCGGGCCGGATCGTGATCGACTGGCTCACCACGACCGACCACAAGACGATCGGCCACCTCTACCTGATCACCTCGTTCGCCTTCTTCCTGGCAGGCGGGCTGCTGGCGATGCTGATGCGGGCCGAGCTGGCCCGCCCCGGCCTGCAGCTGATGACCAACGAGTCGTTCAACGAGGCCTTCACGGCACACGGCACGATCATGCTGCTGCTCTTCGCGACCCCCGCCTTCGCGGGCTTCGCCAACGCGATCATGCCGCTGCAGATCGGCGCCCCGGACGTGGCCTTCCCCCGGCTCAACATGTTCGCGTACTGGCTGTACCTCTTCGGCGGCCTGATCGTCGTCTCCAGCCTGCTGATGCCGCAGGGCGGCGCCACCTTCGGCTGGACCGGCTACGCCCCGCTGAGCAGCATGGTCCGCTCCCCCGGCATCGGCACCGACATGTGGATCATGGGGCTGGCGCTCTCCGGCTTCGGCACGATCCTCGGCGCGGTGAACTTCCTGACCACCATCATCGGGATGCGCGCCCCCGGGATGACGATGTTCCGGATGCCCGTCTTCACCTGGAACGTGCTCTTCACCTCGATCCTCATCCTGCTGGCCTTCCCCGTGCTGGCGGCGGCGCTGCTGGTGCTGGAGGCCGACCGGCGGTTCGCGTCCGTGGTCTTCGACTCCGCGAACGGCGGGGCGCTGCTGTGGCAGCACCTGTTCTGGTTCTTCGGCCACCCCGAGGTCTACATCATCGCCCTGCCGTTCTTCGGCATCATCAGCGAGATCATCCCGGTGTTCTCCCGGAAGCCGATCTTCGGCTATCTGACGCTGATCGGCGCCACCATGGCGATCACGGCCCTGTCGGTGGTGGTCTGGGCGCACCACATGTTTGCCACGGGGGCGGTGCTGCTGCCCTTCTTCTCCTTCATGTCGTTCCTGATCGCGGTGCCCACCGGCGTGAAGTTCTTCAACTGGATCGGCACCATGCTGCACGGGTCGCTGTCGTTCGAGGCGCCGATGCTGTGGGCGGTGGGCTTCCTCGTGAGCTTCCTCTTCGGCGGGCTGACCGGGGTGATCCTCGCCTCGCCGCCGCTGGACTTCCACGTCACGGACACCTACTTCGTCGTCGCGCACTTCCACTACGTGGTGTTCGGGACGGTGGTGTTCGCGACGTTCGCCGGCTTCTACTTCTGGTGGCCCAAGCTCACGGGCAGGATGCTGGAGGAGCGGCTGGCGAAGGTGCACTTCTGGACGCTGTTCCTGGGCTTCCACCTCACCTTCCTCGTCCAGCACTGGCTGGGCGCCCAGGGCATGCCCCGGCGGTACTCCGACTACCTCGCGGCCGACGGCTTCACGGCCCTCAACACGGTGTCGACCATCGGCGCGTTCCTGCTCGGCCTGTCCAACCTGCCGTTCTTCTACAACATCTGGAAGACCGCCAAGTACGGGAAGCCCGTCGGGGTCGACGACCCCTGGGGGTTCGGCCGCTCCCTGGAGTGGGCCACGAGCTGTCCGCCGCCCCGGCACAACTTCACGGCCCTGCCCCGGATCCGCTCCGAGTCGCCCGCCTTCGACCTGCACCACCCGGAGGTCGCCAAGGTCACCGCTCCGCAGACGGCGGAAGCGACCGGGACAACCGGTCCCTGACCTCGCGCATCCGGTCGACGAGCCCGGGCGGCTCCCGCACCTCGAAGTCGAAGCCCATCAGCACGATGTGCACGACCATCACGTCGAGGGTGTGCGCGCCCGTGCGCAGCAGGCAGCTGTCGCCGTCGACCGCCTCCAGCGTCCCCGCGGCCGGCGAGACCTTCTGCGCGGCCACCTCCAGCGGCACGTGCAGCAGCACGGTGGCCCGCTCGGCGTAGGCGGTGGTGGACACGCCGAGGGAGACGTAGGCCGCCAGGTCCTCCGCCGGCGGCCGGCGAGGGGCGAAGCGCGGCCCGTGCGGCGGCGTGGGGGTGATGCGGTCCGCGCGGAACGTCCGCCAGTCCTCGCGGTCGGTGTCCCAGGCCACCAGATACCAGCGGCGCTGGGCGCAGACCAGCCGGTGCGGCTCGACGGTGCGGCGCGTGGAGTCGCCGTCGTGGTCGCGGTAGGCGAAGCGCAGCCGCTCGCCGTCCCGGCACGCGGCGGCCAGCTCGGTCAGGACCGCCGCGTCCACGGCAGGCCCCCGCTGCGCGGAGACCATCGGCACGGTGAAGGCGTTGAGGGCGCTCACCCGCCGCCGCAGCCGGTCCGGCAGGACCTGCTCGAGCTTGGCGAGCGCCCGTACGGACGTCTCCTCGATGCCCTCGACGCCGCCCGCGGCCGCGGTCCGCAGCCCCACGGCGACGGCCACGGCCTCCTCGTCGTCCAGCAGCAGCGGGGGCAGCTGCGCCCCCGGGCCGAGCCGGTAGCCGCCGGCCGTGCCGGGCGCGGAGTGCACGGGATAGCCGAGCTCCCGCAGCCGGTCGACGTCCCGGCGCACGGTGCGCGCGGTCACGCCGAGCCGGTCCGCGAGGTCCGGGCCGGACCACTCGCGGTGGGCCTGCAGCAGGGAAAGCAGACGGAGCAGACGTGCCGAGGTCTCCAGCATGCAGAAAGTATGCCGACCCATGCGGACGGCATCTGGCCGCGGCCTCCCCGGGCCCCGGGGAGGTCAGCCCGCTACGGGCGGGCGCTCCTCGATCCTGACCGCCAGGTCGTTGTCGGCGGTGTAGTACGGGCCGGCCTGCGCGGGCGCGTACGCAGCGTCGACGGGCAGCACGGGGTAGGTGAAGATCTGCTGCTTGTCCACGACGTCGTCGAGGAGGCGGGCGATGCGCGCGGGCTCCGAGCCGTCGGCCGGGCGCAGCCACAGGTCCCAGACGTCCAGGCCGCCGTGCCACTCCTCGGCGAGGCGGGCGTACTCCAGGCTGAAGGAGAAGTCCTGGCCGTCGGCCTCCTCGGCGGGGGCGTCCTCCGCCTGCTTCTCCGTGGTGACCGGCGCGGTGACGACGAGGTCGGGCGCGCGGCGGCAGCGGGCCTCCACGACGGCCCCCGAGAGCCAGGCGGCCGGGTCCGCGACGCGGTGGATACGGCCGTGGGCGGTCAGGCCCGAGGCGTCCGGGTGCAGGTCGCCCGCCTCGGCGTGCGGGCCGCGCAGCCAGCTGCGCAGGGAGAGGTTGCCGTGCTTGGTCGCGTACGGGATGCGCACCGCCAGCGGCGAGGTGCTCGGGCCGGGTCTGCGGTCGACCAGCGATCTGAGGTCGGCCAGACCGGGCACCAGGCGGCGGGGCGCGGCGTCGGCGAAGGCGACGTAGACGTCCCAGCGGCCTTCGGGGAGCGCGACCGTGCTGGGCAGCACGGCGCGCAGCCGGCCCGCGCCGTCGGGCGCGAGCGGCAGGCGGATCTCCTCGGCCTCGTCGTCGCTGCCGCGGCGGCGCAGGACCAGCGCGGCGGTCCAGTGGTCCGGTTCGCTGAGGTCGAGTCCGGGGCCGGGGGCGTCGAGGTCGAAGGTGAGCCCGCCCGCGGAGTCCGCGATGCAGTCGGCGCGCGGCGGGGCCGGGGCAGACACGATGGTGCTCTCCTCGGGGGTGGTGGAGCCGCCGGATCCGGCGGCGTTCGCGGGCACGGAGGGTTTACCGGTCTCGGGGGTCATGCGGCACGCACCCGGCGCAGGGCGGAGCGGCTCGCGTCCGAGGTCTTGAACGCGTTGCTGAGCAGGGCGCCGCGGGTACGGTGCAGCGAGCCGCGCAGGGAGCCGCGGGCGGCCAGGTCGCCGAAGAGCTGCTCGTAGCGCCCGGCGACCTGCGCCGGGTCGAAGCGGGCGGAACTCTCGAGTGCCGCCCGGCCCATCCGCTGCCGCAGCTCGTCGTCGTTGATCAGCTTCAGCAGGCCGGCGGCGATCTTGTCGACCTTGCCGACCGGCACGAGCAGGCCGTCGACACCGTCGGAGATGATCTCGCCGGGGCCGTGCGGGCAGTCGGTGGAGACCACCGGCAGGCCGCAGCGCATCGCCTCGACGATGGTCATGCCGAAGGACTCCAGGCTGGAGGTGACGGCGCCGATGGAGCCCTTGACCCACTCGGGGTCCAGCGGGTTGGCGGGGCCCATGAGGTAGACGTGGTTGTAGAGGCCGCGCTTGTCGATGAGGGCGCGCAGCTTGGCGCGCTCGGCACCGGCGCCGTAGATCCTCAGCTTCCAGTCGGGCCGCTCGGCCACGACCTTCTCGAAGGCGCGGATCAGCACGTCGTAGCGCTTGGCGGGGGCGAGGCGGCCGGCGGCGACCACCCACTTGCCGCTGCCGTCGGCGGGGGCCACGGCCGGGGCGGGGATGCTGTTGGGCACGGCCTCCACCCGCACTCCGGGCAGCCGCATCAGCTTGCGGTAGGTCGCCGCGTCGGCCTCGGTGACGGTGGTGACGGCGTCCAGGCGCGGGTAGTGCGTGCGCAGCGTCAGCTTGAGCGGCTGGGAGTGGGTGCTCAGCGTCAGGTGCTCCTGGCCCACCCGGACCGGGCCGCGGCGGGCCTGCTGGGCGATGTGCACGTTCAGCCCGGGGCGGGTGCCGACGACCACGTCGCAGTCCAGGCTGCGCAGGTGCTCCGCGATCCGCCGGTCGGTCAGGGCGCTGTACTGCTTGTACCGGCCCTCGGTGGAGGGGAAGACGGCGGCCGGGCGCTCGTACTCGGGGGCGTCCCCCTCGTAGCCCGGGGTCCCCTTGCGCAGGTCGACCAGGTGGCGCAGGCGCACCTTGCCGCTCGGCGCGAACACCGGCTCCTCCCGGTGCCGGAAGACCGAGACGACCTCCACGTCGTGCTGCTCGGCGAGGGTACTCGCGAGGTTGAACGTGGTCCGGATCGTCCCGCCGATGCCGTACGCGTTGTGAATCAGGAATGAGATGTGCATTCGTCCCCAGCCGTTTGCCGCGGACATTCCATCCAGCCCGCCTACCCAGAGATTAGACCGTGGTGGGGCACGTGAGGTTGGCCCTGATCACCAACTCGTTACGCGTGACCCCTGCCACGGATCGCCCGTTGTGCTCTTACGAACCGGGAACCCCCGTGTGATACGCACCGATATCTAGGAGCCACCCGTGCCGCGCATGCTCGACGTCAGTGACGACGTCCGCGCCGAGATCGGCGACGAAGAGGCCGAACGACTGCTGGGCGGTGACAGCGCCCCGGGCAGCTACGACTGCACCTCCTGCCAGTCCCCCGGCGACACCGACCGCGAGCGCACCAGCACCGTGCTCTTCGTCGGCGAGGAGACGGCCGTGCTCGCCTTCGCCCACGCGGCCTGCATCCCCTCCCAGGTCGTCGCGGTCCCCGAGGAACAGCTCCAGGGCGCCGTGCGCTCCATCCAGGGCGAGGGCGACCAGGCGGGCGCCCCCCGGCTGCCGGCGCCGGCCACGATGCCGGCGATCCCCGCCACGCCCGACGGCCCCGTGCAGGCCGAGCTGGGCGTGACCAGCGGCCTGGTGCTCATCGGCGGCGACCTGCACCCGGCGCTCGTCGTGGAGCCGCTCGGGCCGATCGCGCGCCCCGGGACGAACGGCCCGGTCGACGTCTTCCTGCCGCTCCTGATCGAGCAGGGCTTCGCCCCCGTCGCCACCGTGGAGCAGGTGCCGCCGTCCACGCCGGGCTGGTCGGTGCTGCTGGCCATGGGTCAGCTGCACGCCATCCTGATGCCCGGCGTCGCGGGCGCCCAGCCCACCGCGTGGTGGCAGGCGCACCAGGCGATGCAGGTGGCGCCCGAGTGGCGGTCGGCCGTGAACAAGACGAAGCGGGTGCTGGTCTTCGCCGCGCCGGTCGGCACGATCGGCTCGCAGCCGCGCGAGGACCTGCTGCGCGAGGCGCTGGACCGGGCGGCGGCGGCCGGGCGGCTCGTCGCCGCGACCATGCCCCTCGCGGGTACGTGACGGGCGCCGTGCACCCCGTCCGCCACGCTCCGGCGGCCCATTACCGGCCGGGCCCGCATCCCCCGGGCCACGGACTCGTTGGCTCGTATGTGCACTCATACGAGCCTGCCCCGCGGATTCCGTACCCGAACCACATCCCCGGCATGCGCCCATCCCGCGAAGCCACCCCGCAGAGCCACTCCGTCTCGGTCACCCCGATCTACGATGCGCTCTACTCCGAGTACCGCCGCTCGTTCCGGGCGCTCCCCTTCGACCGCTCGGGCGAGGAGGAGCTGAGGTTCGTGGGCTTCGGTCCGCAGCTCGGCTACGGGCAGTACGGCGGGCAGCAGGGCTACGCCGGCCAGCTGGGCTACCACGTCCACT
>NZ_JBAMDC010000340.1:0-7037 GCF_036961605.1 Streptomyces sp. KLMMK | reverse complement strand
GCTGGTCCCGCTGGTCGCCGAGCGGGCGCCCGCCGACCGGCGCGGACGGCACGTGGCCGCGGTCGTGGCCGGGCTGTTCACCGGCATCGTCGCGGCCCGCGTCCTCGGCTCCCTGGCCGGGCAGGCGTACGGCTGGCGCGCCGTCTTCCTCGGCGCCGCCGCGCTCACCGTCGCGATCGGCCTGCTGACCGCCGTCATGCTTCCGGCCGAGACCCGGCCGCGCCGCGCCGCCCGGCCCCTCAAGGCAATAGCCGGGCTGCCGGGCCTGCTGCGCCGCTCCCCCGAGCTGCGGGCCGCGTGCCTGCGCCAGGCCGGGCTCTTCGGCGCCTGGAGCTCCCTGTGGACGACGCTCGCCCTGCTGCTGACCGCGGACGAGCCGTTCCGCATGTCGACGGCGACCGCGGGTCTCTTCGGCCTGTTCGGCCTCGTCTCGACCGTCGTCGCCCCCGTGTCGGGGTCGCTCATCGACCGCTTCGGCGCGACCCGGGTCGTCACCACGTCCTACGTGCTCACGGCGCTCTCCCTGCCGCTGTTCTGGCTCGGCGGGCACCGGCTGTGGGCGCTGTGCGCGGCGGCCGTGCTGATCCACGCGGGTCTGATGGCCGGTCAGGTCGCCAACCAGACGCGGGCCCTGGCCTCGACCGGCACGCCCGCGGCGGCCAACACGGCCTACGTCGTCACGGCGTTCGTCGGCGGCGCGAGCGCCTCCGCCCTCGCGGGCCCGGCGTACGCCCACTGGGGCTGGAACGGCGTCTGCGTCATCGCGGCGGCCGCCGTGGCGGTGGGCTGGGCCGGCAGCGCGCTGGTGGGCGCCAAGCGCTGACGGAGCACTGACGGAGCGCTGACGGAGCGCTGACGGAGCGCTGCCGGGACACCGGCGACGACACCGGCGCCGCAGCCCCCGTGGACGGCGGGAACGCCCATGCAGACGCCGGGCAGGAGGCCTTGTCGGCGGCCCCCTGCCCGGCGTTCCGTGTCATCCGTCCGCGGCGGGTCAGCCGCCCAGGACGGTGACCTCCAGCTCGCCCTCCGCGTACTGCTTGCGGAGCACCTTCTTGTCGAACTTGCCCACCGACGTCTTCGGTACGGACGCGACCAGCGCCCAGCGCTCGGGCAGCTGCCAGCGCGCCACCCGCTCGCCGAGGAACGCCCGCAGCGCCGCATAGTCGGCGGGCTTGCCGTCCTTGAGGACCACGGTGGCGAGCGGGCGCTCGCCCCACTTGTCGTCCGGGACGGCCACGACGGCCGCCTCCGCGACGTCCGGGTGGGCCATCAGGTGGTTCTCCAGCTCGACGGAGGAGATCCACTCGCCGCCCGACTTGATCACGTCCTTGGCGCGGTCGGTGAGGGTGAGGAAGCCGTCGGACGTGATCGTGCCGACGTCGCCCGTGCGCAGCCAGCCGTCAGGGCTGAACTTGTCCTCGGGCCGGACGGGCTCCCCGGCCGCGCCGCCGTAGTACGCGCCCGCGATCCAGGGCCCGCGCACCTCCAGCTCACCGGCCGACCGCCCGTCCCACGGCAGGATCTCCCCGCCGGGACCGGCGAGCCGGGCCTCCACGGAGGAGGGCAGCCGGCCCTGGGTGACGCGGTAGGGCCACTCCTCCTCCTCGCTCAGACCGGCCGGCGGGTAGGCCACCGAGCCCAGCGGCGAGGTCTCCGTCATCCCCCACGCCTGCACGAGCCGCACGCCGTGGCGCTCGTGGAAGCCCCGCATCATCGCGGGCGGCGCGGCCGAGCCGCCGCTGATGACCGTGCGCAGCGAGGACAGGTCCCGCGGCCGCGCGTCGAGCTCGGCGAGCAGGCCCGCCCAGATCGTGGGGACGCCCGCGGACACCGTGGGCCGCTCGGTGGCGATCATCTCGGCGAGCGGCGCGGGCTGCAGGAAGCGGTCGGGCATCAGCAGGGACGTCCCGGCCATGAAGGCGGCGTGCGGCAGGCCCCAGGCGTTCACGTGGAACATCGGCACGACGGGCAGGCAGGTGTCGGCGGGGGTCAGGCCGAAGGCCGAAGCGGCGTTGACCTCCATGGCGTGGAGGTAGACCGAGCGGTGGCTGTAGAGGACGCCCTTGGGCTCGCCGGTGGTGCCGGAGGTGTAGCAGAGGGCGGCGGCCTGCCGCTCGTCGAGCTCCGGCCAGTCGAAGCCGGCCACGGGACGGCCCGCGAGCAGCTCCTCGTACTCGTGCACGCGCGGCCGGCAGCCCTCCAGCGCGGAGCGGTCGCCCGGGCCCGAGACGATCACGTGCTCGACGGAGCCGAGGTGCGGCAGCAGCGGGGCGAGCAGCGGCAGCAGCGAGCCGTTGACGATGACCACGCGGTCCGCCGCGTGGTTGACGATGTAGGCGAGCTGCTCGACGGGCAGCCGCAGGTTGAGCGTGTGCAGGACGGCGCCCATGGAGGGGATCGCGAGATACGCCTCCAGGTGGTCGCTGTTGTTCCACATGAGCGTGGCGACGCGCTGGTCGCCGACCACCCCGAGCTCGTCGCGCAGCGCGTGGGCCAGCTGCACGGACCGCTCGGCGACCTCCCGGAAGCTGCGCCGCAGCGGCTCGCCGTCCCCGGTCCAGGTGGTCACCGTGGCGCCCCCGTGGACGCGCGCCCCATGGGCGAGGATGCGTGTGACGGTGAGCGGTACGTCCTGCATCGTGCTCAGCACCGGGGTCCTCCCGAAGACCTGTACGGCGGGTGGTGGTCCGCTGATTGTGCTGGGGTATCTCGCGGTAAGTCACTACCCCGGGGCCCCCGCGGTGAGCACTTTCCGTCACGTCGCCCCCGCGCCGCCGGTCACACGCCCGTCACACGCGTGTCACGCCGCGCAGGAGAGCTCCGGGTCCTCGCGGAGCTTGCCGAGCGCCCGGGAGACGGCGCTCTTGACCGTGCCGACGGAGACCCCGAGCAGCTCGGCCGTCTGCACCTCGGTCAGGTCCTCGTAATACCTGAGGACGACCATGGCCCGCTGCCGCGCCGGCAGCCGCAGCACGGCCCGCCACATCGCGTCGCGCAGCGCCTGCTGCTCGGCGGGGTCCGCCGACGGGGCCGCCTCGCGCTCGGGCAGCTCGTCGTAGGGGAACTCCTCGACCTTGCGCTTGCGCCACTGCGAGGTGCGGGTGTTGACCAGGGCCCGGCGCACATAGCCGTCCAGGGCCCGGTGGTCCTCTATGCGCTCCCACGCCAGGTACGTCTTGGTCAGCGCGGTCTGCAGCAGGTCCTCCGCGTCGCACGGGTTCGAGGTCAGAGAGCGGGCGGTGCGCTGCAGCACCGGACCGCGTGCCCGTACGTAGGAGGAGAACGACGGGTACACGGCGGTGGATGCGCTGGTGCACACAGACGTCGTGGTTGCTGTCATGCTTCAACGCTAGGAGCGCACCTGTACCCGGCGGATCGGCCGCAGGTGCCGAAGGACGGTCCGCCTCAGGTCGTACAGGTGGGGCTGGCCCCACCTCCCGGAGGGGGAGAGGAGTAGGGGACCTCCTCCGGGTGCGGGCCCCGGACCGGGCCACGGACCGGGCCCCGGCCGGTGTCAGTCGATGATCGCCACGGGCGCGTCCACCAGGTTGCGGTCGATGGTCAGCTTCCGTCCCCCGTGCGACTCGGTGACGTTGCCCTGGTACTGGTGGATGCGGCGGTGCGGCTGCCAGGCCGTCCGGCCGATCAGCGGCTCGCGGTCCGTCGTGGGCTCGACCCGCCAGCGGGCGAACCAGAGCACGTCGGGCAGCCCGGTCGTGCCCGAGCGGCGGGCCCGGTCCATGTGCCGCACCCCCGACTCGGCGCTGCTGTAGAAGCCCGGCAGGTAGCCGCCGGCGCGCACGGCCGCGTTCCAGCCGCGGATGTAGGACAGCGTCGTGCGGGCGCAGTCGCCGTCCTTGTCGTCGTACGCCTCCATGTCGAGGTAGAGGGCGCTGCGGGAGACGATGCCGAGCGCGGAGGCCCGGGAGACGGCGTCCTCGCCCTCCGACTGACCCTGGTCGTAGGGGTAGGAGCCGATCAGGAAGCCCCGCTTGTTGCTCGCCCGCACGCACGGGGACTGCGAGCCCACGTAGATCGGCAGGACGCGCCAGCCCAGGTCGTCGGCGCCCTCCAGCCACCGCTCGCTGAGGTAGGTCTGGTGCGGGCAGGCGCGGGCGCGGCCGGCGAAGTAGACGCCGACGGCCCGGTAGTCGGACGACTTCCACGCGCTCAGCGTGGTCAGCGCCGGCGCCTGGCAGGTGTCCATGCCCCAGCCCCTGAAGACGGAAGCCCCCTCGTCCCTCGGGTCGCCCCGGTCACCGGCGCCCGCGGGATCGGCGCCGGCCAGCTGGGCCACCACCGCCATCAGGGCGAGGAGATATCCGATGATCTTCCGTCGTCGGTCCATACCCGGAGTCAAAGGCGCCACCGGCCGGCCCCCTTCCGTGACACGCCCCCGTTCATCCGTCTGCCCCGAGAAGCAGCCCGGACGTGGGAACTCCCGTACCGGCGGTGACCAGGGCCCGGGAGGCGTCCGGCACCTGGTTCACGGCGGTGCCGCGCAGCTGCCGCACCGCCTCGGCGATGCCGTTCATACCGTGCAGGTACGCCTCGCCCAGCTGCCCGCCGTGGGTGTTCAGCGGCAGCGCGTCCGCCGCCACGAACGCGGCCCCCTCGCCGGGCCCGCAGAAACCGAACTCCTCCAGCTGCATCAGCACGTACGGCGTGAAGTGGTCGTAGAGGACGGCCACGTCGACGTCCGCCGGGCCCAGTCCGCTGCTCCCCCACAGCTGCCGGGCGACGACGCCCATTTCGGGGAGGCCCTCGATGCCGTCCCGGTAGTAGCTGGTCATCTGCTCCTGCGCGCGGCCGGCGCCCTGGGCCGCGGCCACGATCACGGCGGGCGGCCGGCGCAGCGTGCGGGCCCGCTCCAGGGAGGTGACGACCAGGGCCTGCCCACCGTCCGTCTCCTGGCAGCAGTCGAGCAGCCGCAACGGCTCGGCGATCCAGCGGGAGGCGGCGTGGTCGGCGAGGGTGATCGGGCGGCCGTGGAAGTACGCGGCCGGGTTGGTCGCGGCGTGGCGCCGGTCGGTGACGGCGACGTGCCCGAAGACCTCGGGCTCCAGGCCGTACTCGTGCAGGTAGCGGCGGGCGCTCATGGCCGCCCAGGACGCCGGCGTGAGCAGCCCGTACGGCAGCCCCCAGCCGAGAGCCACGCCCTCCGCCGAGGGCTCGCGCCCCTGCACCCCGGCGCCGAAGCGACGGCCGGAACGCTCGTTGAAGGCCCGGTAGCAGACGACGACGCCGGCGATCCCGGCCGTGACGGCGAGGGCGGCCTGCTGGACGGTGGCGCAGGCGGCGCCGCCGCCGTAGTGGACGCGGGAGAAGAACGTCAGCTCGCCGATGCCGGCCGCCTGGGCGACGGCGATCTCGGGGCTGGTGTCCATGGTGAAGGTGACCAGGCCGTCCACATCGCCGGGGGCGAGCCCGGCGTCGTCGAGCGCCGCGCGCACGGCCTCCGCGGCCAGGGCGAGCTCGCTGCGGCCGGAGTCCTTGGTGAAGGCGGTGGCGCCGATGCCGACGACGGCGGCGGTGCCGCCGGTCATCCGTCGGCCCGGGCGGGTGAGGGGCGGGCGGCCACGACCCGGCCGGTGACATGGCGGCCGAGGCGGTTCGTCCCGACCACGGAGATCTCGATGGTGCGCTCGTTCACGGAAAGGATCCTTCCGGTCAGCACCAGAACGTCGCCCGGATAACTGGGCACCCCGAGGCGGATCGAAACCTTGCGGAGGACGGCCTCCGGGCCGAGACGGTCGGTGACGTAACGGCCCACCAGACCATTGGTGGTGAGGATGTTCATGAAGATGTCAGGAGAGCCCTTCGCGCGGGCCGCCTCGGCGTCGTGGTGCACGTCCTGGTAGTCGCGGGAGGCGATGGCACCTGCGATGACGAGCGTACGGGTGATGGGAACGGTGAGCGGCGGGAGCGCGTCGCCGGGCGTCATGCGTCCGCTCCCGCCGCCCGGTCCGCGTGGGCGCGGAAGACCGGAAGTTCCCACTCCGCGTCCACTCGTATGAATTCCAGCTCGACGGGCATGCCGATGCGCACGCGGTCGTGCGGCACACCCGTGATGCCGCTGATCATCCGTACGCCTTCGGCCAGTTCGACGAGCGCGACGGCGTAGGGCGGGTCGAAGGCCGGGAACGGCGGGTGGTGCACGACCACGTACGAATGGACCGTGCCGGAGCCGCAGGCCTCGGTGGTCCCCCACTCGGGAGAGCCGCAGCGGCCGCAGCCCGGCAGCCAGGGGAAGCGGAGGGTGCCGCAGGCGGCGCAGCGCTGGATGAGCAGCTTGTGCGCGGCGACGCCCTCCCAGAAGGGGGCGTTGTCGCGGTTGATCACTGGCCGGGGGCGGGGGCGGGCTTCGGGGCCGGTTTCGGGGCGGGGGCGGGCTTCGGGGCGGGGGTGCGCCGGGCCCGGGCTCGCGGAGGCGGGGGACGGGGCCGGCGTCGGCGTCGGCGTCGGGACCGGGGCGTACTTGAGGATCCGGAAGAGGTGGGTGCCCACCAGCTCACCGGCCACGCGCAGCCGCGTCGTCGTGGTGATGAAGTAGCCCGTCCCGAGCCGGGTGGTCTTGCGGGGGGAGACGGTCTCGATGACCGAATCGAAGGTGATCTCGTCGCCGGGCCGCAGCGGGCGTACGTACTCCTGCTCGCAGTCGGTGGCGACGACCGCGGTGTACCCGGCACCGTCGAGCAGGGCGAAGAGCTCGTCGTGGGCGGGGGCGCGCCCGGCGCGGGCCGCGGAGAGGCCGGGCAGGGTCCACGCCTGCAGCATGGTGGGCGGGGCGATCGGGTCGTCCCCGGCGTAGGCGGGGTTGGCGTCGCCCAGGGCCTCGCACCAGTGCCTGATCATCGGGGCGTTCACGGGGTCCGCGGCGCGTGCGGAGACGGCTGCGGGCCTGCCCTCGAAGGGCTTGAGCAGGTGGTGCACGTCGCTGGGGACGGGCTCGGGCAAGGGCGTGGGAACGGGCACGCGGACCCCTCCTCGCAAGTTTTTCTGACTGTCCGTCAGATTTGCGGAAGGTGTCAAGA
>NZ_JBAMDC010000034.1:0-38526 GCF_036961605.1 Streptomyces sp. KLMMK | reverse complement strand
CCCGGCCCGACGGGGACCGCCGCGCCGCCACGCGTGGCAGCCGCCGCCCAGGACCCGGCGTACGTCATCCACACCTCAGGCTCCACCGGCACCCCCAAGGGCGTCGAGACCTGCCGGGGCGGCGTCGCCGCCCTCGTCGCCGGCCTGGAGCGGCGGGGCGTGTACGCGGACGGCCACCGGGTCGTCGCCTGGAACGCGAGCATGTCCTTCGACGCCTCCGTCCAGCAGTGGGTCCGCGTGTGCCGGGGTGACACCCTGGTCGTCCTCGACGACGGGGACCGCACCGACCCCCACCGGCTGGCCGCGCTCCTCGCCGAGCACGGGGTGACCGACCTGGACTTCACCCCCTCCCACTGGGAAGCCCTCGCCCCCCACCTGCTGCCGCAGGCGCCCCCCGAGCGGATGCTGCGCCTCCTCATCGGCGGCGAGCCGGTGCCGCCGCGCATGTGGCGCGAGCTCGCCGACGCGTTCGCCGAGGGCCGGATCGAGGCGTTCAACCTCTACGGGCCCACCGAGACCACCGTCGACGCCACCGCCTGCCGCATCGAGGGCCCGGGCCCGCATCTGGGCAGCCCGCTGCCGCGGGTACGGGCGTACGTCCTCGACGGCGCCCTGCGCCCCGCCCCCGCCGGCACCGCCGGCGAGCTCTACCTGGCGGGGCCCGGCCTGGCCAACGGCTACGCCGGACGGCCCGCGCTCACCGCCGAGCGGTTCGTCGCCGACCCCTTCGCCGCGGACGGCACCCGCATGTACCGCAGCGGCGACGAGGTCCGCCAAGGCGCCGACGGCACCCTGGAGTTCCTCGGCCGCACCGACCGGCAGGTCAAGGTCCGCGGCTTCCGGGTGGAGCTCGGCGAGGTCGAGGCGGTGCTGCGCTCGCACCCCGGCGTCACCGGCGCGGTGGCGACCGTACGCGAAGGGACCGGCCTCCTCGCCCATTACGTGCCGTCCGGCGGCAGCGGCCCCACCCCTGAGGAACTGCGGGCGCACACCGCGGCGGCGCTGCCCGGCTACATGGTCCCGGCCGCCTTCGTCGCCCTGGACGCCCTGCCGATGACCGTCAGCGGCAAGGTCGACGTACGCGCCCTGCCGGCGCCGGAAGCCGTGACGGAACGCCCCGGCCCCGGCCCCGACGGCCCTGACGGCCTCGACGGCGAGATCGAGGAGCTGATCGCCGGAGTGTGGTCCACGGTCCTCGGCCGCGACGACATCCACCCCGACGACGACTTCTTCGCCCTCGGAGGCCACTCCCTGGTGGCGCTGCGCGTCGTCTCCCAGCTCAAGAAACGGATCGGCGTGGTCATGCCGACGAAGGACATCTACCGGCACCCGCGCCTGCGCGACCTCGCCGGGCACGCCGAGTCGCTGCGCGCGGGAGGAACGGCATGAGCACCGCACCGGCCACCACGGTGGTCGCCCTGAAGCGGACCGAGGGCGCGGAGCGGACGCTGGTGTGCCTCGGCTTCTGCGGCGGCGGCACGGCCGCCTACCACGAGTGGGCCGGGGCCGTGCCGGCCGGCACCGACCTCCTCGCCGTCTGCTACCCCGGCCGCGAAGGGCGTTTCGCCGAGGACTTCGCCGACAGCTGGGAGGCCCTCGCCCAGGACGCGGCGGCCGCCGTTCGCGCCGCCACGGCGCCCGGCGTCCCGTACGTCCTCTTCGGGCACAGCATGGGCGGCTGGATGGCCTTCGACGTCACCACCCGGCTGGCCGCGGCGGGCGACCCCCTGCCGGAAACCCTGGTCGTGTCCTCGTGCAACGCCCCCGACCGGGGCCTGACCGCGCGGGACCGGTTCCCGGACCGGCGCGGGACGGACGACGAACTCCTCACCTGGATGAGCACCCACGGGCTGCTGCCCGCGCACGTCCTCGCTGACGAGGACCTGACGGAGATGGCCGTGGAGCTGATGCGCGCCGACATCCGGGTCCGCGACACCTTCACCTACGGCGGGGCGAAGGTCGGCGTCCCCCTCCAGGTCCTCTCCGGTGCCGACGACCCGGTCGTCGGGGACGACACCGGAACCCGCTGGGGTGCCCTCACGACCGCCGCCCACCGGCACGACGTGCTGCCCGGCGGCCACTTCTACACCCCCGAGGTCTGGCGGACCCTCCCGGACCGCATTCAGGCACTCGCGGCTCCGGCAGGCCGGTTCCAGAAAGTGATGTGACATGCCCACGGACCAGCACGGCGGCACCGACCGCCCCGCGCCCCACGAACCCGGCCGCGACCGGGCCGCGACCGGCATCCGCCTCGTCGAGGCGTTCCAGCGTCGGGCCGCGCGCACCCCCCGCGCCACCGCGGTCGTGGCCGGAGGCGTCGAGCTGACCTACGAGGAGCTCAACACCCGGGCCAACCGGCTGGCCCATCTGCTCGTCATGCACGGCGCCGCACCGGAGCGGTTCGTGGCCCTGGCCGTCCCGCGTTCCGTGGACATGGTGGTGGCGCTCCTGGCCGTGCGGAAGACCGGAGCGGCCTACCTCCCGGTCGACCCGGAGCACCCGGCCGCCCGGATCGCCTTCACGCTGGCCGACGTCCGCCCCCACCTGGTGCTGACGACCCGTGCGGCCTCGGGCGCCCTGCCGGCCGCCGAGGACGGGCCGCGCAGGATCGTCCTGGACGAGCCCGAGTGCCGACTCCTGCTCGTGGACTGCCCGGGCTCCGACCCGGCCGAGACCGACCTCCGGTCGCCGTGCGACCCCCGTCACCCCGCGTACGCCGTCCACACCTCGGGCTCCACCGGGCTGCCCAAGGGCGTCGTCGTCCCCGTCTCCGCGCTGGACGCCTTCCTCACCGACATGTCCACCCGCTTCCCCCTGACGCCCGCGGACCGGATGGTCGCGGCGACGACCCTGTCGTTCGACATCGCGGCCCTGGAGATCTTCCTGCCCCTGGTCTCCGGCGCCACCGTGGTGCTGACCGACCGGGACGTGGTGCGCGCCCCGGCGGCGCTCGGCGACCTGGTGGCCTCGGCCGGAGGCACCGTCCTCCAGGCGACCCCGTCGCTGTGGCGGCTCCTGCTCGCCCACGCCCCGCAGGCGCTGCGCGGGCTCCGGATGCTCGTCGGCGGCGAGGCACTGCCGCCCGACCTGGCCGGGACGATGGCCGCAACCGGCAGCGAGGTGACCAACCTGTACGGTCCGACCGAGACGACGATCTGGTCCACCACGGCGCGCCTCGGCAAGCGGCCCGGCACCCCGGCCATCGGCCGTCCGCTGCGCGGCACCCTCGTCCACGTCCTGGACGAGGCCCTGCGCCCCGTCGCTCCCCAGGTCCCCGGCGAGCTCTACATCTCCGGAGCCGGCCTGGCCCGCGGCTATCTGGGCCGGCCCGGGGCGACGGCCGAGCGCTTCGTCGCCGACCCGTTCGGCGCGCCCGGCAGCCGGATGTACCGGACCGGCGACCTCGCGCGCCGGGGGAGGGACGGTGAACTGGAGTATCTGGGGCGCGCCGACCAGCAGGTCAGGGTGCGCGGGCACCGCATCGAACCGGGCGAGATCGAAGCGGTCCTGGCCGGGCACGACCATGTCGCGCAGGCCGCCGTAGCGGTCCGCGAGGACACCCCCGGCGAGCCGCGCCTGGTCGCCTACGTCGTGCCCACCGGGCGGGCCGAGCGCGACGAGGCGAGTGAACTCCGGCAGGTCGAGGAGTGGCTGACCGTCTACGAGGACGTCTACCGCGACGAAGCCACTGCGGGCGAGTTCGGCGAGAACTTCGCCGTACGGACCAGCGTCTACGACGGCACCCCCATCCCGCTGGAGCAGATGCGCGTCTGGCGTGGCCACATCCTGGACCGCGTCCGCTCGCTCGGCCCGCGCCGGGTCCTGGAGCTCGGAGTCGGCAACGGCCTCATCCTGGCCCATCTGGCGCCGCACTGCGAGGCGTACTGGGGCACCGACTTCTCCGTGGAGGTCATCGACGGCCTTCGCGAGGGACTCGCCGGACAGCCGCACCTGACGGGGAAGGTCGAACTGCGGGCCCAGGCCGCCCATGTGGTCGACGGTCTGCCGCAGGACTACTTCGACACCATCATCCTCAACTCGGTTCTCCAGCACTTCCCCAACGCCGACTACCTCGTGGAGGTCATCGAGCGGGCCATGGGGCTGCTCGCCCCCGGAGGCAGGCTCTGCGTCGGGGACGTCCGCAACCTGCGGCTGCACCGCTGCCTCATGACCGCCGTCGAGCTGCACCGCCGTGGCGGTGACACGGATCCGGGAGCGGTCCGCCGCGCGGTCGAACAGGCCCTGGTCATGGAGAAGGAGCTGCTGGTCGACCCCGACTTCTTCGCGGCGTTCGGCGAGGGCTCGGACCAGGTGGCGGCCGTCGACATCCAGCTCAAGCGGGGCCACTACCACAACGAGCTCTCCCGCCACCGCTACGACGTGGTCCTGCACAAGCACCCCCGGGCGCTGCTCGACCCGGCCGTGGAGACCGTGCTGCGCTGGGGCGACGAGCTCACGTCCGTCGCGGAGACGGCCGCGTACCTCGAATCCTGCCGCCCGGCCGCGCTGAGGGTGACCGGGGTGCCGCACCGCGGCCTCGCCGGTGAACTGGCCGCGCTGCGCAGGCTGGACGCCGGCGAGGACTCCGCAGCCGTGCTGGCCGCGCTGCACGGTCAGCGGCCGCTCGACGAGCAGTCCGCCGCCGTGGACGCCGAGGAGCTGTACCGGCTGGGCGAGCGGCTCGGGTACCGGACCGCCGTCACCTGCGGCCCCGCCGTTCACACCGGGGCCATGGAGGCGTTGTTCGTCGACGCGGGCGCCTCGGGCCGCACGGACGCGGTCGCCGATCCGGTGCCCGCCTACCGCCGCACCGCACCGGACGGCGCACCGCTCACGGCCCACACCAACGACCCGGCCGGCTCCCGCCGGGTGGGCTCGCTGGTCTCCGAGCTCCGTGAGCACCTCGCCGAACAGCTGCCGGAACACATGGTCCCCGCCCTCTTCGTACCGCTGGAATCGCTGCCGCTCACCCCGAAGGGGAAGCTCGACCGCAAGGCCCTGTCCGCCCCGGACCTCCGCGCGGGCGCCCCGGGCCGCGGGCCGAGCACTCCGCGGGAGCGGCTGCTGTGCGCGGCCTTCGCCGAGGTGCTCGGCCTCGCCTCGGTCGGCGTCGACGACTCCTTCGTGGAGCTCGGCGGGGACAGCATCATTTCCATCCAACTGGCCGCCAGGGTGCGCGAGGCCGGCCTGGTGATCACCCCTCGGGAGATCTTCCGGCACCGGACGGTCGAGGCCCTCGCCAGGATCGCCGGTTCACCCGGCGCGGAGGACCCCGGACCGGGCGCGGGGGCCCTGCCGGTGACCGGCAAGGACGAGTTCGACGAGATCGTGCGCGGCACCGAAGGGGGCACGTGGGCGTGACGCAGCCGGAGATCGAGGACATCCTGCCGCTGACTCCGCTCCAGGAAGGGCTGTTGTTCCACACCGCGTCCACCGCACCCACCGGAGAAGCCACGGCGGGCGGGGCGACGGAGCAGGCGCTGTGCGCGCTCTTCGCCGAAGTCCTGGAGGTCGGCTCTGCCGGCCCGGACGACGACTTCTTCGCCCTGGGCGGCCACTCCCGCCAAGTGACCAGGCTCATCAGCCGGGTCCGGGCCGAGCTCGGCCCGGACCTGCGCATCCGCCAGGTCTTCCAGCACCCCACCCCCGCCGGCGTCGCCGCCGGCCTGACCGCCGCACCGAAGGCGCGCCCCGTGCTGCGCCGCTCGGCCCACTGATCCGCTGCTCCGCCGAGTGCGCGCGTCCCAAGGAGATCCCTTGTTCCCTGTGTCCTTCGCCCAGCGCCGGCTGTGGTTCCTCAACCGCATGGCCGAGACGGGCGCCGCCTACAACTGCCCGCTGGCGGTCCGCCTGCGCGGCCCGCTGGACCGGGCGGCCCTCGCCGCCGCGCTGGAGGACGTCGCCGGCCGCCACGAACTGCTGCGGACGGTGTTCCCCGAAGCCGACGGCGAGCCCGTACAGCACGTCCTCGACCGGCGACCCCACCTGACGAACGTGGCAACCACCGAAGAGCGGCTGCCCGACGCCCTCGCAGAGGCCGCCGGCCACATCTTCGACCTCACCGTCGAGCTGCCCGTACGTGCCGAGCTCTTCGCCCTGTCGGCCGACGAGCACGTGCTCTCCCTCGTCATCCACCACATCGCCTGCGACGGCTGGTCGTGGGCGCCCCTGCTGGGCGACCTCTCGCGGGCGTACGCGGCACGCAGCACCGGCACCGCCCCGCTGTGGGAGCCGCTGCCTGTCCGCTACGTCGACTACACCCTGTGGCAGCGCGAACTGCTCGGCGCGGAGGACGACCCGGACAGCACGCTCGCGCAGCAGCTCCGCTTCTGGCAGGAAGAACTGGCCGGTGTCCCCGCCGAGCTCTCCCTCCCCTTCGACCGGCCGCGTCCGGCCGTGGCCAGTTACGCGGGCGGTTCGGTCCCGGTGGAACTGGATGCGGCCCTGCACGCCCGCTTGTCGGAACTCGCGCAGTCGAACGGCTGTACGTTGTTCATGGTGTTGCAGGCGGGGCTGGCGGTGTTGTTGTCGCGGCTCGGGGCGGGTACGGACCTTCCGATCGGCACTCCGGTCGCTGGTCGTGCGGATGAGGCCCTGGATGATCTGGTGGGTTTCTTCGTCAACACCCTGGTCCTGCGGACGGACGTCTCCGGTGACCCCAGCTTCGTAGACCTCCTCGCCCGGGTGCGGGAGGCGGACCTGGCGGCGTACGAGCACCAGGACGTGCCCTTCGAGCGTGTCGTGGAAGCCCTCAACCCCGACCGCTCCCTCGCCCGCCACCCCCTCTTCCAAGTCATGATGACGCTGGAGAACGGCTCCGGCACGGCCCTGAGCCTGCCCGGCGTCGCAGTCGAGGAGCAGCCGGTCGGCTGGGACATCGCCAAGTTCGACCTGACCGCCGACTTCCAGGAACGGCGGGACGCCGAGGGCAGGCCGGCCGGGATCAGCGGCTGGCTCGAGTACGCGACGGACCTCTTCGACCCGGAGACCGCCGTCAGCATGGCCGCGAGCCTCACCCGGGTGCTGCGGCAGCTGGCGGCCGACCCCCGCCGCCCGGTGGGCGAGGCGGAGCCGATGTCCGACGAGGACCGCGAGCGGGTCCTGACGGGCTGGAACGACACTGCCCGGCCCGCCCCCGAGGCGATGCTCCCGCAGCTGTTCGAGGACCGGGCCGCGCGGACACCGGAGGCGACGGCGGTGGTGCACGGCGACACCGCACTGACCTTCGCCGAGCTCAACGCCCGCGCCAACCGCCTGGCCCACGCCCTGGTCGAGCGCGGCGCGGGTCCCGAGACCGTCGTGGCCCTGGCGCTGCCCAGATCCGAGGCGTCGGTGGTGGCACTCCTCGCGGTGCTCAAGGCCGGTGCCGCGTTCGTCCCCGTCGACCTGGAGTACCCGGCCGAGCGCATCGCCCTCCTGCTGGAGGACGCGGCCCCCGCGCTCGTCGTCACCGACTCCGCCACCGCCGGCACTCTGCCGGCGGCGGAAGGCACCCACCCGGTCCTGGTCGACGACCCGGCAACAGCCCGGTTCCCGCACGGCAACCCCGGGCGCGAGGTGCGGCCCGGCAACGCCGCGTACATCATCCACACCTCCGGTTCCACCGGCCGGCCCAAGGGCGTCGTCACCGACCACGCAGGGCTGCGCAACCTCTACGCCCACCACCGCGCAGGCGTCATCGCCCGCGCCGAGGAGACCCACGGGCCCCGGCCCCTGCGGGTGGCGCTCACGGCTTCGCTGTCCTTCGACACGTCCTGGGAAGGGCTGCTGTGGATGGTCGCCGGGCATGAGCTGCACGTCATCGGTGACGACATGCGCCGCGACGCGGGCGCCATGACCCGCCACATCGCCGCCGCCGGCATCGAGGTGCTCGATGTCACGCCGACCTACGCGGAACAGCTCGTCGAGGAGGGCCTGCTGGCCGACCCCCGGCACCGCCCCAAGGTGTTCCTGCTCGGCGGTGAGGCCGCAGGAGCCGCCCTGTGGACGCGGGTCCGGGAAGCCGACGGCATGCTCTGCTACAACCTCTACGGTCCGACCGAGTGCTCGGTCGACGCCCTGTGGTGGGACGCGGCCCGCAGCGAACGCCCCCTGGTCGGCCTGCCCCTCGACAACACCCGCGTCTACGTCCTCGACCGCATGCTGCGGCCTGTAGCGCCGGGCGTCGCGGGCGAGTTGTACATCGCGGGCGTGAGCCTGGCCCGCGGCTACCTGGGCCGGCCCGCCCTGACGGCGGAGCGGTTCGTGGCCTGCCCGTTCGCGGCGGGGGAGCGGATGTACCGTACGGGCGACCTCGTCCGCCGGCGGCGCGACGGCGCCCTGGAGTTCCTCGGGCGTGCCGACGACCAGGTGAAGATCCGTGGGTTCCGTGTGGAGCCGGGGGAGATCGAGACGGCGCTGGCCCGGCTGCCGGACGTGGCGCAGGCGGCGGTGACGGTCCGCGACGACGGCCCCGGCGGGAAGCGGCTGGTGGCGTACGCCGTGCCGGCGGCCGGTCGCACGGTCGAGGCTGCCGGACTGCGCCGGGAGCTGGCGGCGACGCTGCCCGACCACATGGTGCCGTCGGCGTTCGTGGTGCTGGACTCGCTCCCGGTGACACCGAACGGGAAGCTGGACCGCAAGGCACTGCCGCGCCCCGACTACGCGGCGGGGGCGGGCTCCCGTGCACCGCGCACGCCGCGCGAGGACATTCTGGCGGGCCTGTTCGCCGAGGTCCTGGGCCTGCCCGAAGTGGGCGTCGACGACAACTTCTTCGACCTCGGCGGGCATTCGCTCCTCGCTACCCGGCTGATCTCCCGCGCCCGGACCGGCCTCGGCGTGGAGCTCGGCATCCGCGACCTCTTCCGGACCCCCACCGTCGCGGGCCTGGCGGCCGGTCTGGATCGCTTCGGCCCGGCCCGGCCGCCGTTGCGGGCCGTGGACCGTCCGGGTGTGCTGCCGTTGTCGTTCGCCCAGCGGCGCCTGTGGTTCCTGAGCCGTACGGGGCAGGGGGCCAACTACAACTGCCCGTTCACCCTGCGGCTGCGCGGACCGCTGGACCGGGCGGCCCTCGCCGCAGCCCTGGCGGATGTCACCGGTCGTCACGAGGCCCTGCGCACGGTGTTCCCCGAAGTCGACGGCGAGCCCTGCCAGCAGGTGCTCGCGGCGACGACCGCCGCCGTGGAGCCGGATGTCGTGGACTGCGGGCCGGCCGGCCCGGGCGAGGCTCTGGAGCGTCTGGTGGCGGAGGAGTTCGACCTCGCCCAGCGGCCTCCGGTGCGGGCGACGCTCTTCGCGCTGGGCGAGGACGAGCACGTGCTGGCCCTGGTGGTCCACCACATCGCGCTCGACGGCTGGTCGTGGGGACCGCTCTTCCGCGACCTGGCGCAGGCGTATGCGGCCCGCACGCAGGGGAGGGCTCCGGGGTGGGAGCCGCTGCCGGTGCAGTACGCGGACTACACCCTCTGGCAGCGGGAGCTGCTGGGGAAGGAGAACGACCCGGACAGCGTCGCGTCCCGGCAGCTGGAATTCTGGCGGAAGCACCTCGCCGGCATCCCTTCCGAGCTGGCTCTTCCCTACGACCGGCCGCGTCCGGCGGTGGCGGGTCACGCGGGTGGTTGGGTTCCGGTGGAGCTGGACGCCGCGCTGCACGCCAGGCTGCTGGAGCTGGCGCGGACGAGCGGCTGTACGTTGTTCATGGTGTTGCAGGCGGGGCTGGCGGTGTTGTTGTCGCGGCTCGGGGCGGGTACGGACCTTCCGATCGGCACTCCGGTCGCTGGTCGTGCGGATGAGGCCCTGGATGATCTGGTGGGTTTCTTCGTCAACACCCTGGTCCTGCGGACGGACGTCTCCGGTGACCCCAGCTTCGTAGACCTCCTCGCCCGGGTGCGGGAGGCGGACCTGGCGGCGTACGAGCACCAGGACGTGCCCTTCGAACGCATCGTCGAGGCCCTCAACCCCGACCGCTCCCTCGCCCGCCACCCCCTCTTCCAGGTCATGTTCCAGCTGCAGGAAACCACCGACGACACCCTGTCCCTCACCGGCCTCGACGTCCGTGACGAGCCGCTCCGCTTCGACGTGGCGCAGTTCGACCTGACCGTCGACGTCCAGGAGCGGCGGGACGCCGAATTCGGCCCGGCCGGGATCAGCGGTTCCCTCCACTTCGCGGCGGACCTCTTCGACCCGCAGACGGCGGCCGGCATCGCCGCCGCCCTCGCACGGGTGCTGGGCGGACTCGCCGCCGACCCGGCCCGGCCGGTGAGCGCGGCGGACCCGCTCTCGCCCGAGGAGCGGGACCGGATGCTGGTGCAGTGGAACGACACCGGGCTGCCTGCACCCCGTGCGACCCTGCCGGAGCTGTTCGAGGCCCAGGCGGCGCGCACGCCGCAGGCCACGGCCGTGGTGCACGAGGACTCGGCGCTGACCTTCAGCGAGCTCAACGCCAGGGCGAACCGGCTGGCCCGCCGCATGGTACGGGCCGGTGCGGGGCCCGAGCGGGTGGTGGCGGTGGCGCTGCCCAGGTCCGAGGAGTCGGTGGTGGCGCTGCTCGCCGTCCTCAAGTCCGGCGCCGCCTGCATGCCTGTCGACACGGGCTACCCGGCGGAACGCATCGCCCTGCTGCTGGAGGACGCCGCCCCCGCGCTCGTCGTCACGGACACGGTGACGGTGGACCGGCTGCCGCTCGGCAACACCCCTCGGCTGCTGGCCGACGCCCCCGCCCCCGCCACCGAGTCCGCGGAAAACCTCGGGCGCGAGGTGCGGCCCTCCAACGCCGCGTACGTCATCCACACCTCAGGTTCCACCGGCCGGCCCAAGGGCGTCGTCACCGACCACGCCGGGCTGCGCAACCTCTACGCCCACCACCGCGCCGGCGTCATGACCCGCGCCGAGGAGGCGTACGGGGCCCGGCCCATGCGCGTGGCCCTGCTGGCCTCGCTGTCCTTCGACGCCATCTGGAACGATCTGCTGTGGATGGTCGCCGGCCATGAACTGCACGTCATCGGCGAGGACGTCCGCCGTGACGCGGGCGCCCTGGTGCGCTACATCGCCGACGCCCACATCGACGTCGTCGGCCTCACGCCCACCCACGCCGAAGCGCTCTTCGAGGAGGGCCTGACGGACCATCCCCCGCGGGTGTTCCAGATCGGCGGCGAGGCCGCCGGCTCCGCCCTGTGGCAGCGGCTGCGGCAGGTGGACGGCACGCTCTCCTTCAACTTCTACGGTCCGACCGAGTGCACGGTCTACGTCCTGTGGTGGGACCTGGCGGACAGCACTCGCCCCCTGGTGGGCCGCCCGGTCGCCAACGCACGGGCGTACGTCCTGGACGCGGCGCTGCGACCCGTGCCGCCCGGAGTCGCGGGCGAGCTGTACATCGCGGGTGCGGGGCTGGCCCGCGGCTACCTGAACCGGCCGGCTCTGACGGCGGAGCGGTTCGTGGCGTGTCCGTTCGCGGACGGGGAG
This sequence comes from Streptomyces sp. KLMMK, assembly GCF_036961605.1. NCBI lineage: Bacteria > Bacillati > Actinomycetota > Actinomycetes > Kitasatosporales > Streptomycetaceae > Streptomyces > Streptomyces sp. KLMMK. Next base: position 27,087 of record NZ_JBAMDC010000034.1, on the reverse strand, counting down.
CGGATGTACCGTACGGGCGATCTGGTGCGGTGGGACCGCGACGGCGTCGTGGAGTTCCTCGGCCGGGCGGACGAGCAGGTGAAGATCCGGGGCTTCCGCATCGAACCGGGTGAGATCGAGGCCGCCCTGGCCCGGATCCCGGACGTGGCCGGAGCCGCGGTGAGCGTCCGCGAGGACGGCCCCGGCGGCAAGCGGCTCGTCGCCCACGTCGTGCCCACGGCCGGCCGCACGCTCGAGCCGGCCGCCCTGCGCCGTGAGCTGGCGTCGCTGCTGCCGGAGCACATGGTGCCGTCGGCGTTCTCCGTACTGGAGGCCTTTCCGCTGACACCGAACGGCAAGCTGGACCGGGCCGCGCTGCCCCGCACCGACCACGCGGCGGGAGCGGGCTCCCGTGCACCCCGCACCCCCGGGGAAGCGACGCTCGCGGGCCTGTTCGCCGAGGTTCTGGGCCTGCCCGAAGTCGGCGTCGACGACAACTTCTTCGCCCTCGGCGGACACTCGCTCCTCGCGACCCGGCTGATCTCCCGCGCCCGCACCGTACTCGGGACCGGGCTCGGCGTCCTGGATCTGTTCCACGCGCCCACCGCGGCCGGGCTGGCCGCGCGACTCGCCGCGGACGACGCGCACGACCCGCTCACGCCCCTGATCCCCCTCCGGGCCGGCGGCGCGAGGCCCCCGCTGTTCTGCGTGCACCCCGGCGCCGGGATCGGCTGGGTGTACTCGGGGCTGCCCGGGCACCTCGGCCCCGGCCGGCCGGTGTACGCCCTCCAGGCACGGGCGTTGCGCGATCCGGCCGCCCGGCCCGCGAGCGTCGAAGCCATGGCGGAGGACTACGCCGACCTGATCCGTACCGTCCAGCCGGCCGGCCCGTACCACCTCCTCGGCTGGTCGTTCGGCGCGGTCGTCGCGCACGCCGTGGCGGTCCACCTCCAGGCACAGGGAGCGGAGGTCGCCGAACTGGTGATGCTCGACGGCTACCCCGTCGAGGACGGCGTGGAGGAATGCCCCCAAGGGGACGCACTGGCCGAACTCCTCGCCTCCCTGGGATGCGCGGTGGCGGACACCCCGGTCGACGAAGCCGGGTTCGCCCGGCTGGCGGGCGCCCCGGACGGGCCGCTGGCCGGCCTCGGGACGGACGTGATCGCGGCCGTCGGCGAGGCGTTCGTCCACCACGGCACGCTCGCGGACCACCACCGTCCCGGCCGCTTCCACGGCGACGTCACCTTCTTCACCGCGGCACTCGACGCGGAATCCGACACCGACACCGACGCCGACGGCCCCGAGTCGTGGCGGCCCTACGTGACGGGCCGCATCGACCGGCACGACCTCGCCTGCACCCACGGCGACATGATGGCGGAGCAGCCGCTCGCGCGGATCGGCGCGGTCCTCCGGGACAGGCCCGTCCGGTGAAGGGATCCCTGCGACACCGTGACTTCCGGCTGCTGTGGGCGGGGGAGTCGATCAGCCAGGCCGGCAGTGCGGCGACGCGCGTGATGCTGCCGCTGATCGCCGTGGGCACCCTGCACGCGAGCTCGATGACCATGAGCGTGCTGAACGCCGCCGCATGGCTGCCCTGGCTGCTGATCGGCCTGCCCGCCGGGGCCTGGGTCGACCGCATGCGCCGCCGCCCCGTGATGATCGTGTGCAACGCCGTCTCGGGGGCGCTGCTCCTCTCCGTGGCGGCGGCCGCCTGGCTGGACGCCCTCTCCGTCGGCCAACTGCTCCTGGCGGCCGCCCTGTCCGGCACCGCCGACGTCTTCTTCCGCGCGGCCTACAGCGCCTACGTCCCGGCCCTGCTGCCGCGCGAGGACCTCGCGGACGGCAACGCCAAGCTCGAAACCAGCGAATCGGCCGCCGACGTCGTCGCGCCGAGCGCGGGTGGCGCGCTCGTCCAGGCGGGGGGAGCGGTCTTCGGATTCCTCGCGGACGGGCTGAGCTTCCTCGCGTCGGCGCTCCTGCTGACGCGGATCCGGGCGCAGGAGGGCCAGCCGGGCGGCGAGCGGCGCAGGGCCCCCGCCCTCCTCCCGGAGATCCGCGAAGGCTTCGCCTTCCTGGCCCGGGACCCCTTCCTGCGGACGATCCTGCTGTGCGACGCGGGCATGAACCTCTTCCTCGCGGGCACCCAGGCGCTGGCGATCGTGTTCCTGAGCCGCACGGTCGGCGTCGACGGCGGCACCATCGGCGTGCTGATCGCCCTCGTCGGCCTCGGCGGGGTGCTGGGGGCCGTGGTCTCGCCGCTGCTGGCCCGCACGTTCGGCACCGCCCGGGCCGTGCTGCTGTGCGCCTTCTGCGGCGGCCCGTTCGGGCTGCTGGTCCCGCTCACCACCGACGGCGCGGGGCTGGCGGCCTTCCTCGTCGGGGACTTCTGCCTCAGCGCGAGCATCGTCGCCGGAAACGTGATCATCGTCAGCTTCCGGCAGGCGTACTGCCCGCCCGGGATGCTCGGCCGGATCAGCTCCAGCATCCGCTTCGTCATGTACGGAACGGTCCCGGTCGGCAGCCTCCTGGGCGGCGCCCTCGCCACCGTCCTCGGCGACCGCGGCGCCCTGTGGATCCTCTACGCGGGCAACGCCCTGTGCGCCCTGCTCCTCCTCCCCGGGCCGGTCCGCAACCGCAAGGAGCTGCCGGTGGGGTGAATGCCCCCACCGAGGCGATCAGGTCCCGTCCGGGTGCTGCGGCACCGGCCCCGGACGGGCCCCCGCCACGGCGTCCACCGCCGTCTCCGCGGCCCCTCTCAGCCCCCGGTACAGTTCCGCGGCCCGCGCCAGGTGCGCGTCCGCCTCCGTGTCCTCGTCGCCCACCGCCCGCAGGGCCCTGCCGAGAGCGTCGTGGCTACGGGCCGTCAGCAGCGGTTCCTGGGCCAGCCGAGCGCCGGCCAGGGCACCCCGCGCGGCGTCGACGGCAGCCGCGGTGTCCCCCGTCGCCAGGAGAGCCCCGGAGAGCCGGAACAGGCACTCCGTCTCGTTGCGGGCCTGGCCACTGGACCTGGCACGCTCCAGCACCTGCCGGTACAGCCGGGCCGCCGCCGCGTGGCCGCCACCGTGCAGGAGACTGTCCGCCTCCGTCATCATCACCCTGATCAGCCACTTCTCGTCCTCGCTCCGAGTGAAGACCCCCGTCAGCTCCCGGCACTGGGCCGCGATCCGGTCCAGCTCCATCCGCCGGTCCGGGTCCTCGACCTCGATCTGGAGCAGGACGGTGCGCCGCCGCGCCACCAGCTCCCGGTCGCCGCTGACCCCGGCCAGGGCCACCGACCGCTCCGCGAAGGCACGGGCCGACGCGAAGTCCCCGACCTGGAGGTCCAGTTCGGCCAGCATCGCCAGCGCGAACAGCACCAGCAGGAAGGGCCGGTGGCCGCCGCCCGGCGCGGGGACGTCCTCGAAGATCTCCAGGACCTTCAGCAGGTGTGCCCGTGAGCGGCGGAGCGACTCGGGGGAGGAGTGCTTCTTCAGGATCACTCCCGCCGCGTACTGGGCGGTTCCCGCCATGTGCCCTCCGCAGTGCGCCAGAGCTGCCGGTACCAGCGCGGTCGCGGCCTGCGCGAACGGTGCCAGCGGCACGACGTCCTCGAAGCAGGGCACCAGCGTGACGATGTCCACGGCGAGTGCCACCGCGTCGGGGTCGCCACTGGCCGCCGCCTGCTCGACGACCGCGACCAGCGTGGGCAGCGCATCCTGCATCCACACCATCGCCTCGCGCCCGCTGCCCACGTCCGCGCCTGCCGACCGCCGCGGGTGGATCTCCGCGGTCAGCGGCCCGGCCAGCGGCTGAGAGGCCCGCACCGCGGCCACGACACTGGCGCACATGTAGTCGGCCGCACGGCGCACCACCGTACGGCGCTCCCCCTCGGTCAGCTCGGCCTGCGCCTTTGCCCGTGCGTACGCGCCGACCAGGTCGTGGAAGTGGTAGCGGCCCGGCGCGCGGGTCTCCAGGAGCACGGCGTCGACCAGCGCTTCCATCACCCCTTCGGCGTCCCGCTCCGGCAGTTCGAGAACTGCGGCCGCGCTCCGGACGTCGAAGGCCGCGCAGTGCGGCACGGACAGCGCCATGAACGCACGGGCCTGCCCGGGAGCCAGCTGCGACGTCGACCATTCGAAGACCGCCTCGACCGTGAGCTCACCCACCCGGAGCTCCCCGAGCAGCCTGGCCTGGTCCGACATGCGTTCCAGCAGCGTCGCGACGGTCCACGCGGGCCGGGCCGCCAGACGGGCCCCGGCCGCGCGCAGCGCCAGCGGCAGGTACCCGCAGGCCCCGGCCAGCGCCGCGACGGCACCCCGCTCCTCCTTGATCCGCCGCGCCCCGGCTACCTTGCCGATCAGCTCCACGGCGTCCTCGGGACCCAGACCCGTCAAAGGCACGGTGAGGACGGCGGGCATCGCCGCCAGGGCCCGGGCCGTGACCAGCGCGGCGCACCGGGCCGCGCCCGGCAGCAGCGGTTCGACCTGCGCCACGCTGGTGGCGTTGTCCAGCACGACCAGCACGGCGCGCTGCGCCAGCATGGTGCGGAACAGCGCGGTGCGGTCGGCGAGCGAAACCGGGAAGCGCTCGTGCGGAACGCCCAAGGCCGTCAGAAAGCCCGTCAGGATCGCGGACGGGTCGCACGGCGTCCCGTCCGGCCCGCGCAGATTCGCGTACAGCCGGCCGTCGGGATAGGCCGCGGCAACGGCGTGCGCCGCCCGCAGAGCCAGGGTGGTCTTGCCGACCCCGCCCATCCCCGTGATGACCGCGACGGCGTGCTCGGCGCCGCCGGTGAGCGCGGAGACCAGCGCGGATATCTGGTCGTGACGCCCGGTGAAGTCACAGGGCACGGGCGGGAGCTGGGCGGGCACCGGCGGGCCCTGAACAGCCGGCCCGGCCTGTTCGCCCCGCGAGGACGTCCCCCCGCCCGCCACGGAAGGGGCCGCGAGGAGCGCCCGGTCCTCCGCCAGGATGGCCGCGTGCAGCCCCCGCAGGGCGGGCCCCGCCTCGATGCCCAGCTCGTCCGCGAGCACCCGGCGGGCATCGTCGTAGGCCAGCAGCGCCTCGGCGCCGCGCCCGGAACGGTAGAGCGCCACCATCAGCGCGCCGTACAACCGCTCCCGGTACGGGTACGCCTCCAGAGCGCGCAGGATGTCCGGCACCAGCTCCGAGGTGTGCCCGCACTCCAGGAGCAGCTCCAGGCGGTGCTCCACCGCGGACGCGCGCTGCTCGGCCAGCGCACGGCGCTGGTCCTCCGCACCGGGCCCGGGCAGTCCCGCCAGAGCCGGGCCCCGCCACATCCCGAGCGCCTCCTCCAGGCAGGCCACGGCGCCCGAGAGGTCGCCGCCCCGGGACCGTCGCTTGGCCCGTGCCGTGAGCAGGCCGAACCGCAGCGCGTCGACGCCCTCCTCGGGAAGCCGCAGCACGTATCCGTCGGCCGTGGTCTCGATGACCGAGGACGGGCGTCCGCCGCCGTCCGTGTCCACCCGGTCGAAGTGCGTCCGCAGCCGGTGCACGTAGTTCACGACCACGCGCCGGGCGGAGGACGGCGGATCGTCGTGGTACAGACCGTCGATCAACTTGTCGAAGGTCACCAGGTTTCCCGCGCGCAGCGCCAGGGCCGCCAGTACGGTCTGCGGCCCCGGAGCGCCGGGCCGGGTGGCCGTCCCCTGCGCCGAAACGTACTGGACGGGACCGAGCAAACGGATGCGGGTCACCTCGTGCGGCGCGGGCAATTGCGACGTCTCCTCCCATCCCGACGGACGGCTGCCCATCATATGGGGCGTCCTGACCGGGGCGGCGCGCTGATCAGCGGCCCTGACCGGCGCTGCCGATCGGGCCGACCTTCACCGGGGAGCCGGAGCCGTCCGTGACGGGCAACGTGGCGGCGCCCGGCCAAGGAAGGGAGACCGTCTTCGTCTCGCTGGGCGGGGTCACCAGAAGACCTGTGACACGGACGCCGGAGCCACCCGACTTGTTGAACGGATAGCTGATGCCGAAGAACGTCGACTGCCCGGCCTTGAGGATGGCCGAGGGGGCCTGCTCGCCGGTGCGCTTCGCGGACAGGGACCCCGCGTTGGTCTTCAGGTCGACGCCCGCGTACCCGGAGATCGCGCAGCTGCGGCCGCTGCCGTTCTTCAGCTCCACCACGACGGTGCCGTCGGGGTCACCGTCGATGGTGCCGTTCGTCGCCGTGATCTGCAGTTCACCGGTGCGGCATTTGGCGGCCTTGCCGCTCTCCTGGGAGCCGGCCCCGGGGGCCGTGCCCTGCCCGCCGGAGCTCTTCCCGGCGGAGTCCTTTCCCGTGGTGGACTTCCCGGCGGAGTCCTTTCCGCCGCCCTGGTCCGAACCGCCCGCACCCGAACCGCCGGTGCCCGGGCCACCGCTCGAGGAAGAGGCGGAGGGCGGTGACGACGGAGCACTCTGGCCCTTGTCGTCATTGTCGTTCTGACAGGCCGTGAGTAAGAGACCCGCGGTGATGGCCAGGGCGCCGAAGGCGAGCCGGTGAACGCGCATCGTTTCTGCCTCAATATCGGTTGGGGTTGGCGCCCGCTCGGTACGAGTCGGTACGAGTCGGTACGAGCGAGCGTTTCTGACCACCAAGATGCACCCGGCCCGGCGAATCGTTCCGCCTGACCACTCGTCAATACATTCCTGTTACACGCGGGTCGGCCGGGAACGCCAAGTCACGCCTCGGTGCCGGTCATTGGGAGGACCACCAAGTCGACGCGGTGACAGCGGTGTAGCCCAGCGACTCATACAGCGGCCGTCCGAGCCGTGAGGCGGTGAGCGTCACCGTAAGGTCCGCCATGGGCGCGAGCGAGCCGAGCATGACGGCCCGTCCGGCGCCGCGGGAGCGGTGCGCCGACGATGTGCTGACCCAGTAGTGGCTGCCGACCCCGTCGTGGACGACGGTGACACCGGCTCCCACCGCCTCGCCGTCGAGGACGGCGAGAAAGACGTCCACGCCCGGCTGCTCGGTCAGTGCCGTGGGGAACAACTCGCCCGGCCGGTAGGGGGCGAATCTGGTCAGCTCGAAGCCCTCGATCACGATCTGCTCGGCAGTCTGCAGCTCGTGCGTGCGCCGGACCCGGATCACCTCCATCGCGGGGGCGGGGACAGGGCCGGGCGGGCGCACCATGATCGGCATCTGCCAGTTGCGCAGGCCCAGGTGGCTCAGGTCGGTGGAACTGAACGGATCCTCGGCATCCACCGGTCCGGTCGATCGGCCGGCCAGCTCGGTCAGCTCGGCGAGCTCGTACGCATCAAGGCCGGGTTCCTGCAGCAAGATACGTGTCCCGGCGCGCTCGTCGCCGAGCACGGCGAGGAAGCTGCGCCGGCGGATCACCTCGTGGCCGCGGGAGTTTCCGAGTGCGGCCCAGAACGCGGCGGAGTTGCGGGCCTGGCGTATCACCGCGTCGTCGAAGGCCGCAGGGTGATCCGGATCGTCCTGCCTGCTTCGATCCTCGACACGAGCGTCGGGGGCGGTCTGCCAAGTGTTGGCCACGGATGGCTCCTGTTCGGTCAATGTGCGGTGATCCAGGCGAAGGGGCGGGCGGGGCCCGATCAGAAGTGACTCGGGTCTTCGTCATGCCTCCGGCCTAACGACGTAATGTCTCTGATAGGCGGATGGATCTCAACCGATATTGCTGGAGCACCAGGTGGCCCCGTGGGCACGGTCGGACGGTCCCGTACGACGTGCGCGCGCAGGGTGTGCTGCAGGTGGTGTGGGGTGGGCACCACGAGATGGTGCAGGCTCCGGACGGCAGGGCGGGCCTGTCAGGGCCGGATGAGGAAGGCCGACGCGTTGCGCGGGCTCTGCCGGTTCGCACCTTGGGCGCCGCCGCGGCGTTCAGCCTGAACCGGCCCAAGCCGCTCGCAGCCGGCGAGGCCAATCCGTCATTTGGCCCAGATGTCCAGCAGTTGGTTGGCTGCACGGAAATTGTCGGGTGAATCCGTGTTGCACACCACGGTGACCGCGGTGTTCCGGTCCGGGCTCACCTTGAAGGTGCTGTGGAATTGCTCCCAGTCGCCGCGGTGTACCAGGCTCCGGTCGGGGAGAAGGAGGATTCCGGCCCCGTACCACCCTTCTTCGATGCCGCGCTGACGCAGGGCGTCGCCCACGCTCACCGCCCCCTCCGTGACTCCGGTGAGCAGTTCCTTTCCACCGATGCGGCCGGTGCGGTAATTGTCGGCCCAGCGGACGAATTCCCCAGGAGTGGTTTGAACGGACCCGTCTCCGTACTGCCTCCAGGGGGAGGAGTTCGGAGTGAAGGATCCGTCCTTCTCGTCGTACGACTTCGCCTTGCCGGGAACGTCCACTGCCGGGGACAAGGTCATGCGCAGGTGCAGCGGGGTGAAGAATTCCTGCTGGAGGAACGTCGGGAACGGCGTGCCGGTGACCCTTTCGACGGCATGGGCCAGGAGGACGTAGTTGGAGTTGGAGTAGGAGAAGCGCTTACCCGGCGGATCCTCCGGCTGCGAGGCGAGGATGGCCTCGATCGCTTCCTGCTGGCCGGCCGGATCCGTCAGCTGGATGCCCTTGGCCTCCAGCAGATCCTGGTAGTCGGGAATGCCGCTGGTGTGATGCATCAGGTCGCCCAGCGTGACGTCCTGGGTCCAGGCGGGCGGGTTGTCGAAGAAATCGGACAGGGGGTCGTCCAGTGCGAGCTGATGCCGCCCGGCCAGCAAAAGAACGGCATCTGCAGTGAATTGCTTGGAATTGGATGCCATGTCGAAGACCGTCTTCGAGGTAATGGCGCGCCCCGTCGCCAGGTCGGCTTTTCCTCTTCCCGCCTCCCAGATGACATCACCGCGTTTGCCGACCGCGGCCGCGCAGCCCGGGCCGCCGGTGGAAGGCACCAGCTCCTGGAGAATCTCTGCGCTGCGCTTTTCGCGGTCGTCACCGGCTGCGTAGGCGTGCGGGTCTGTGACACCGGAAAGCGCGACCACCAGCATGGCGCCCCCGGCCGTGCACGACAACGTCATCCGATTCACTTGGACCACCTTCTTCCGTCCTGATCGAGAGTCCTCCGGCGGCCGTGCCCTCGCCAATCGATCAAGAGCCGGCGGATTCTGTGTGCGGACGGCCGCGGTGGCCGAGCGGGCGGCATGTGCGCGGACCGGTCGCCGCGGCCCACCGCCCGCCGTGACCTCGCGAACCCGAGTCTGCGCCGCGGCAAGACCGCCGCCCCCTGTAATCAAGTTTGACTAGTCGGCCCGCGAGGTCGTACCTTGCAGCCTCTAGTCAAGTTTGACCACTGACTGAGGGAGGGTGTTGTGTCTGACTACGATCCGGCGATCGTCGTCGAAGGCCTGCGGAAGAGGTACGGGGACAAGCAGGCCCTCGACGGCCTCGATCTCACGGTCCGAGGCGGGACCGTCCAGGGGATTCTCGGCCCGAACGGCGCCGGCAAGACCACGGCTGTACGCATCATGTCCACCTTGCTGCGCCCCGATGAGGGGCGTGTCGAGGTGGCGGGAGTCGACGTGAGGACCCGGGCCGACGAGGTGCGCTCACGGATCGGGCTGCTCGGCCAGAACGCCGCCGTCGACGAAGAGCTCAGTGGGCGCCAGAACCTGGAGATGTTCGGCCGCCTCTACCATCTCGGCGCGCGCCGCGCCGGCACGCGGGCCGTCGAGCTCCTGGACCGGTTCGGGCTCGCGGACACCGGCAGCAAGGCCGTCAAGCAGTACAGCGGCGGTATGCGGCGGCGGCTCGATCTGGCGGCGTCTCTCATCTCGCGGCCTCAGGTGCTCTTCCTGGACGAGCCCACGACCGGGCTCGACCCCCGCGGCCGCACGGAGGTGTGGAACGCGGTGCGCTCACTGGTGGGCGGCGGCACGACCGTCCTGCTGACCACGCAGTACCTGGAGGAGGCCGACCAGCTGGCCGACCGGATCGCGGTGATCAACCACGGAAAGGTCATCGCGGAGGGCACGGCGGACGAGCTGAAGTCCAGGACCGGCGGTGACCGCATCGACGTGGTCCTGCACGACACGGCCCAGCTGGCACGCGCGGCATCTCTCCTGCCCGGTGACGTGGTGGTGGACGAGGACCGGCGGATGGCCAGCGCCTCGGTCACCCACCGGATGGCCGCGCTGACCGAGACCGTACGGGCGCTGGAGGCGGCCGGCATCGAGGCGGAGGACGTCGCGGTCCGCCGGCCGACGCTCGACGAAGTCTTCATGCACCTGACGAAGGAGGACGCCGCATGAGTGCGACCGACGGTGTGAGCACGGCGCACGGCACGGGTTCGAGGCTGAGCTGGGCGGCCGCCGACTCCTGGACGATGACCAGGCGCGAGCTGGCCCACTGGGCGCGCCAACCCGTGCAGGTGGTCGTCGGCCTGGTCTTCCCGGTGATGATGCTGCTGATGTTCGGCTACCTGATCGGCGGCGGACGGGGCGTCGACGGGGACTTCAAGGCCTACCTGGTGCCCGGCGTGCTCACCATGACCATGGCCTTCGGCCTTGAGGCGACGATGCTCTCGGTCACCCAGGACCTCGGCAAGGGGGTCATCGACCGGTTCCGCTCGATGCCCATGAACTCCGGTGCGGTCCTGGTCGGACGGAGCGTCGCGGACATGCTGCAGTCGGCGGTCGGCCTGACCGTGATGATCGCGGTCGGATACGCGATCGGCTGGCGCGGCCACGAAGGATTCACCTCCTTCCTGGGCGCAGTGGGGCTGCTGTTGCTGCTGCGGTTCGCGATGCTGTGGATCGGCATCCACCTGGCGATGGTCGCGGGCAAGCCGGAACTGGTGCAGGCGGTGCAGATCCTGGTCTGGCCGGTCGGCTTCCTCTCCAACGCCATCGCCTCGCCCGCATCGATGCCGTCGTGGCTGGGCGCGATCGTGGAGTGGAACCCGATGTCCGCGACGGCCACCGCGGTACGCGGTCTGTTCGGCAACCCGGGCGCGGGTGGCGACTCCTGGGCCGCGACCCACGCGGAACTCCTCGCGGTGGCCTGGCCGGTGGCCCTGATCGCGGTGTTCTTCCCGCTGGCAGTGAAGCGGTTCCGGGACCTGAGCCGCTAACGGTCCCGGCGCTGGTTCATTTGACCGTGTCTTCTGCGAGGGTGTGGGCGACCAGAGCGTTGGCGTGGCCGTGCCCCAGGCCGTGTTCAGCCTTCAGCCAGGTGACAAGCTCCATGTGCTTGGTCAGGGGCGAGGAACGGATGAGATCCTTCCATTCCGTGATCGGGCGGCCGTACTTCTTCTCGATGGAGGGGAAGTAGCTGGCGGGGCCTTTCGGCGTGGCGGTCATGCCGGGTTCCGTCCTTCTGGAGCCGTGTGCGTACTTCGGGTGCGGGAGCCTGCTCAGCGGACGACGTCGAAGACGTTCTTCTGCACGCCGTTGGCGTAGGTTTCGTGCTCGACCAGCTGGAGCTTCTGGGCGTTCTTGTCGGTGGCGCTGAACAGGCGCTTGCCCGCGCCGAGCAGGAGCGGGAAGACGAGGAGGTGGTAGCGGTCGATCAGGCCGGCGTCCGAGAGGGCCTGGTTGAGGGAGGCGCTGCCGTGGAGGATGACCGGGCCGCCCTCGGTCTCCTTCAGCGCGGCGACCTCGTCCAGTGAGCGCAGGATCGTGGTCTCGCCCCAGTTCGCCACCAAGTCGTCCTCGGTGAGCGTGGTGGAGACGACGTACTTCGGCATCATCTTGTAGCCGGCGAAGTCCTCCATGCCGGGCCACACCGGGCTGAATGCCTCGTAGCTGGTCCGGCCCAGCAGCATGGCGGTGGCTTCCTGCTGCTCCCGGCCCTTGATCTCGAACGCCTCGGGAAGGAACTCCATGTCCTTGAAGGTCCAGCCGGAGTTGCGGTAGCCGGGCTCGCCGCCGGGGGCCTCGACGACGCCGTCGAGCGAGATGAAGGCGGTGCTGATCAGGGTACGCACTTGAGGTTCCTTGGTAGCTGGTAGCTGGTAGCTGGTAGCTGGGTGCTGGTATCGGTGTCTGGGTACTGGAGGCTTCGGCCTATTCGGCCCGCTCGTGACGGACGAGGACCACCTGGGAGTCGAAGGTCCTGGTCCCGGCCAGGGTCAGGTCGAGGCGCTGCTGCGAGGCGGCGAAGACGGGCTTGCCGCCGCCGAGGACGACGGGGTGGACGAAGATCTGGTACTCGTCGATCAGCCGGTGCTCGGTCAGGAAGCCGGCCAGCGCGGAGCCGCCGAACAGCAGCAGGTGTGCACCGCTGTTCTTGAGCGCGGTGAGCTGCTCGACGACGTTGGTGTTGATGACGCGGGTGTTCCAGTCGGCCTCGGTCAGCGTCGAGGAGACGACCACCTTGGACGCCGCTCGCCAGACGGGTGCGAACGCGAGATCGTGTTCGTGGGTGGAGAACTCCTCGGCGCGGGGCCAGAAGCCGGACATCATGTCCCACACCGCGCGGCCGTACAGGAAGATGTCGGCGCTGCCGGTGAGGGCCTGCGAATAAGCGGACAGTTCGCCGTCCATGCGGGGCCAGTCGAACTCGCCGTTCGGTCCTTCGGTGAAGCCGTCCAGCGACTGGTGCACGAAGTGCGTGATCTTGCCCATGAGTACCGGGTCCCCCTCTGGCGACAGGCGTCCGGACGGCCGCCGACTGCCACTTGTGTACGATGTCCACATTCGGAGGGTGTGTCGATCCGCGCCCCCCGAGTGATCATGCAGGAGCCTAGACGACTTAAGTGGATGCTGTCCACATTGGAGGCGGCGGCCATGACGGCAACCGAAGACGGCAAGCCCAAGCGGGACACCTACCGCCACGGCGACCTCCGCAACGCACTGATCGAGGCCGCCCTCGGACTCGCCCGCCAGGGCGGCCCGGAGGCCATCGTGCTGCGCGCCGCCACGAGGGAGGCCGGGGTCGCCCCCAACGCCGCCTACCGGCACTTCGCCGACCGCGGCGCCCTGCTCCACGCCGTCTCCCAGGCGGCCATGGCCCAGGTCGCCCGCACGATGGAGGCCGAACAGGCCGCCCTGCCGCCCGCCGGCGACCCGGTGGCCGCCGCCCGGGCCCGCTTCCGTGCCGTCGGCACCGGCTACCTCCGCTTCGCCCAGGAGCAACCCGGCCTGTTCCGCACGGCCTTCCACGTGCCCGGCGACATGGCCCACGCCGCCGCCGAAACCGCCGCGGGCATCACCGGCAAGACCCCCTTCGAGCTGCTCGGCGAGGCCCTCGACGGCCTGGTGGATGCGGGCCTCCTGGCCGAGGACCGGCGCCCCGGAGCCGAGTTCCTCGCCTGGTCGGCCGTCCACGGACTCGCCGTCCTGCTCATCGACGGCCCACTTCGCGGCCTCCTCCCCTCGCAGGCCCACGAAGCCGGCCAGCACGTCATCGACATGATCGAACGCGGCATCTGACACACCGGGCGCGGCAGAAACCCTCAAGGCCCTCAACGCCCTCAACGCTCTCAGCACCCTCGCCCCTCAGACGGAGCAGCAGTTCCTTCGACGGCATGCGGCGGCCGCTGAGGACCGCGCCGAGGACAGAGCGCGGCAACCGGCCCGGCCCCACGAGGAGTTCGAGCTCGCGGAGCGTACGGATTTGCGGTCGCGTAATGCGCCATCCGGCGATAGCTCTGCCCCGACCGCTCGCGCAGTGGCTGCAGCCACTGCGCGAGCGTTTCCACGGGTTCAGGCGTCACCGGGGCGCTGGTGCGGCACCCCACGGACGCCTCCTTCAGACGCGGTGGGCGGGAAAGGCGGCGGGCGTGCGGCGGATGACGCCGGCGGCCGTGGTGCCCGCGACGGCGAGGACCGCCGTCATCGATTCCGGAGGCAGGCCGAGCAGCGTCAGCGCCACGGCCTCCGCCGTGTGCTGTGCCACGTCGGAAGAGGTTCCGGCGGCGCGGGCACCGGGTTGTCCGTCGTCTGCGCCGGCTGCCGGTCACGTCATCGAGTGCTCCAGGATCGCCTTGACGGTGGTGTCGTCCACCGACGGGTTCGGATCGTTGGCCGTGTTGCCGACGACCGATCCCGCGACCGTTTCCAGGTCGCCGGGTGCGAACCCGTGCGAGCCCAGGCCCTCGCGGACGCCCGTGTCCTCCATGATGCGGCCGAGGGCGAGGCCGACGTCGGGGCCGCCCAGCAGTTCGCCGATCCGGTCGAAGGCCCCGGGGGCGTGGGCGTAGGTCAGTTCCAGCCAGGCGGGGTAGACGGCGGCGAGTCCGCGGCCGTGGGAAATGCGCAGGCGCGGCACCGCCCCCATGGCCTGCTGCACGCGGTGCGGGAGGCACGTGCTGGCGTTCGCGACGTTCAGGCCGCCGAGGAGGGCGGCCAGCGCCATGTCGTCGAGCACCTCGTCGGAGAGGTCACCGGCGACGGCCTGCGGGAGGCGGTGGCCGAGCAGGCCGAGCGCCCACTCCGCGTGGTGCCGGGTGATCGCGTTGGCGCGCCGGGCGACGTAGCCCTCGACCGCGTGGGCCAGGGCATCGAACCCGCTCTCGGCCGCGACCCGTGCGGGGACGCTGCGCAGCAGGGCGGGGTCGATCAGGGCGACGGCCGGGAACAGGTCGTCGCCGCGGATCCCGGCCTTGAGGCTGCGGTTCGTGTCGGTGATGATCGCGCCCTTGGTGACCTCGGCGCCGCTCCCCGCCGTGGTCGGGACCGCGATGACGGGGACCGGGTCGGCGATCCGCTCCAGCGTGCGGCCCACGAGCGGGCCGCACGGACCGTGGCGCAGGCTCACGGCGACGGCCTTGGCCGCGTCGAGGGCGCTGCCGCCGCCGAGGCCGATCACGACGTCGCAGCCCGCGGCCCGGGCCTGCGCGACCGCGGCGTCGATCTCGTGCGCCCGGGGGTCGGGCGAGACGTCGTCGAAGACGGTGACGCGCACCCCGGCGTCGGCGAGGGAGGACAGGGCCGCGTCCAGGTGCCCGTACCGGCGGGCCGAGGTGCGCCCGCAGACGAGGAGGGCGTCTCGGCCCCGCTCCGCGGTGACAGCGCCCAGTTCGTCCAAGCGGCCCCGCCCGAAGCGTACGGTGGTGGGGGTACTCAGGTCGATGATCACGGTGTGGCCGTCCTTCCGGGGGAGTGCTGGGACCGCAGGGCGTCGAACACGGCGCACGTGCCGTCCGCGAGGTACTGGAGGGCGGACCCGCCGCCACCGGACACCGGGCCGTCCCAGGGGAGTTCGGCCACGGTGTCGCCGCCGAGGAGCAGGGCCCGCACGCCCGGTGCGGCGAACGCGTCGAGCAGGGGGCGGGCCGCGGCGCCGAAGCCGTCGGTCCAGCGGCTCGGGGTCCCCGCCAGGAGGGCCCGGCCGCCGTGCTCGCGCAACTGCCGCAGCGCCTCACGGGTGCGCGCGGGGAGCTCGAAGTCCACGATCGCGTGGTCGGCGGGGACGCCGTCGGCGAGGTCCACCGTGCGGGCGTCGCCTCCGGGGCCGCGGACGACGACCCGCTCGGGAAGGTGGATCTCCGCGCGAGAGCCGGCCAGGACGCGGGAGGCCGCCTCGGCGCACTTCCCGGGGCTGCTCCCGAGCTCCGAGCACCCGACCTCGTGGCCGAGGACGCGCAGCAGGGTGGTGAGCACGACGCCGCCGGGCACGACGACGTCGTAGGTCTCGGCGAGCCGCCGCAGGCCGATGAGGGTCTTCTCCGGCTTGACGCCGCCGAGGACGGCGACGGAGCGGGTGCCGGGTGCGTGGCCGGCCCAGGGGGCCAGGGCCGCGGTCTCGGCGAGCAGGCTGTCGGCGGCCCAGCCGGGCCGGTGGTGCAGGATGCCGGTGTTCGAGGCGTGGGCGCGGTGGGCCTTGGAGAAGCCGCCGACGGCGACCAGCTCGCCGAGGAGCGCGAACTGCCGGGCGAGCTCCGGGTCGCCCGCCTCCTCCCCGGCGTGGTGGCGGGTGTTGCCGAAGAGCACGACCTCGCCGTCCCGCAGTGTGCGGGCCCGTTCGACGGCCCCGTCCCCGGTGGACTCGGGGTGGTAGCCGACCTGGCGGCCGAGCACCCGGCCCAGGTGACGGGCCACGTACTCCAGGGACCGCGCGGTGCCGTCGCGATGGCTGCCCTGGTGGGCGAGGACGGCGACGCGGGCCCCGGCCTGCGTGAGGCGCAGCAGGTCGGGAACCTCGCAGTCGATGCGGGTGGTGTCCGCCAGGGCCGGGCCGGCATTGAAGCCGGCGGAGAAGACCCACCGCTCGCCGGCCCGGACCGGGCGTTCCCGCAGGAGCGGGAGTCCCTCCATGGTGGGCGCCGAAAGCGCCGAAAGCGCCGAAAGCGCCGAAGGCACGGAGGGAACGGAGGGAACGGCGGGTGGGCGCGTGGCCTCAGAGCGCATGGTGGCGGAGCCCGGTGGTCTCGTCGATGCCCAGCATGACGTTCATGTTCTGGATCGCGGATCCCGCCGCGCCCTTGACGAGGTTGTCCGTGACCGCGACGACCTTGGCGATGCTGCGCTCGGTGTCGACGTCCAGGCCCAGGTGACAGAAGTTGGAGCCGTTCACGGCGGCGATCGAGGGGTAGAGGGAGTAGTCCTTGACGTTCAGACCGCCGCGCGGGGAGCGGGCGTTGACACGGACGAAGTACTCGCCGGCTGCGCCCGCGCCGTAGAACTCCTGGTACAGCGCGACGAGGTCGTCCCGGGTGGTGCCGGCGGGTACGTCCACGTTGGCCTGCAGGTGGATGCCGCGGGCGAAGTCGCCGTGCGTCGTGTTGAGGTCGACCTCGACGGGGCGGCCGGCAAGGCCGCCGAGGACCTCCTCCAGCTCGGGCCCGTGCCGGTGCCCGCCGAGGCTGTAGGCGAGCATGGACCCGGCGACCTCGGCGTGCATGAGAGCGCGCTTGGGGGTGACACCGGCGCCGGTGGTGCCGTTGACCGCGTGGACGGAGACGCGCCGGCCGGTGACGGCGCCCTGCAGCAGCGGCGTGAGGCCGAGGATCGCGGTGATCGCGTAGCAGCCGGGGTTGGCCACCAGGCGGGCCTTCGCGATGTGCTCGCGGTACAGCTCCGTGACGCCGTACACGGCCTCGCGCAGCAGGTCGGGGGATTCGTGGCGGGGGCCGTGGGCGCGCTCGTAGGCCGCGGGGTCCGCGAAGCGGAAGTCGGCGCTGAGGTCGATCACGCGGGCGCCGCGGTCGAGGTAGTGCCGGCCCGTGCGCATGGCCTCGCCGGTGGGCGTGGAGAAGAAGACGACGTCCAGCTCGTCCGCCCGCTCCGCGAGCCGGTCGGCGGTCAGGAAGGAGAGCCCTGAGCCCAGGAGGTTCGGATGGATCTCCTCGAAGTCCTTCTCCTCGCGGGAGGTCGGCAGGATCCGTGCCACGTTCGGGTGGCCCAGGAGCAGCCGGCAGAGTTCGCCGCCCGCGTAGCCGGTGCCGCCGATGACGCCGACGGTCAGGTCCTGGTTCTTCTGGGTGTTCATCCACTCTCCCGGTTGACCTGCAGCAGAATCTTGCCCACGGTGCCGTCCGCCCGGTCCATGAGGCGCAGGGCGGTAGCGGCGTCCCGCAGGGGGAAGCGGTGAGTGACCAGCGGCACGGGGTCGATCTCTCCGCGGCCCAGCCAGCCGATCACCTCTTCGAAGTCGGCGGCCGTCGACAGGGCGGAGAACCGCACGGTGAGTTCGGCCGAGACGAGGGCGTTCCAGTCGACGTCCTGCGGCCCGCCGAAGTAGCTGACGACGATCACCTGGCCGCCGGGCCGGGTGACGGCTGCCGCGTCGGCGACGACGCCGGGGTGGCCGGAGGCGATCACCGTGACGTCGGACCCGCCGGGTGCCAACGCCGCGGCGCCGGAGCGGAGTTCCTCCTGGGCGACGTCGACGTATCCCTGGGCGCCGACGGAGCGGGCGAGCTCCCCCTTGGCGGGGCCGAGGTCGGCGCAGTGCACGGGCCCGAAGCCCAGGCGCCGGGCGGCGACGACGCACGCCAGGCCGATCGTGCCGGTGCCCAGGACGGTGACGACCGGGCCGCCGGAGGGGTCGGCCAGGCGCATGGCGTGCAGGCCGATGGAGAGGGGCTCCACCATGGCTCCGGCCTCGTGGCCGAGCCCGGCGGGCAGCCGGTACGTCATGTTCTCGCGCAGCAGCACGAAGTCGGCGAAGGAGCCCTCCCAGCCGAGGTGGCTGAGGTTGGTGCGGTGGCGGCACAGGTGGGTCGCCCCGGTGCGGCACGGTGGGCAGGCGTCGCAGGAGGCGTACGCGGACGAGCAGACGAGGTCGCCGACGGCGAATCGGGTCACGCCGGGACCGGTGCCGACGACCTTGCCGCAGAACTCGTGGCCGAGGACGACCGGCGCCTTCTTGTAGGGGTGCAGCCCGCGGTAGGCGGACAGGTCGGAGCCGCAGATCCCCGACACGGCGACGCGGACGAGGAGTTCACCGGGGCCCGGTTCGGGCACGGGCACCTGCCGGTGCTCCATGGTGCGGTCGGCGGTCAGGACCGCCGCGTTCATCGTGGGGTGGACAGCGGGCCCCATTAACACATCCTGTTCATGACGGGGGTGCCGGAGAGCATCGCCTCGACGGCATCGGTGACGCGCTCGCCGATCCGGCGCTGGGCATCGGCGGACATGGCGCCGATGTGGGGGGTGAGCACGACGTTGTCCAGATCGGCGAGGGGTGAGCGGAGGCCCTCGGCCGCGTGGACGTCCACGCCGGCACCTGAGATGACGCCTTCGGAGAGGGCGGTGTGCAGGGCCTCCTCGTCGACGACGCCGCCGCGGGAGACGTTGACCAGGAACGCGGTCGGCCGCATGGCGCGCAGCTCGTCGGCCCCGATGAGGTGACGGGTGCGGTCGTTGAGGGGGACGGCCAGGCAGAGGAAGTCCGCGGTGCCCAGCAGCTCCGGCAGGCCGGCCATCCGGTAGCCGTCGGCGGCGAGTTCGGCCCGCCGCTCCTCGTCCGGGCGGCCTACGGAGACGAGCACGGACATGCCCAGGGCCTTGCCGATCCCGGCGATGCGGCTGCCGATGTGCCCGAACCCCACGACGCCCAGGTTCTTGCCGGCGAGTTCGACGCCCGCGAGGGCGTGTTTGCGCCATTCGTCGCGGCGTATCTGGCGGTCGGCGAGGGCGATGTTGCGGGCGGCGGCGAGGCAGAGGCCGAGGGCGAGTTCGGCGACGGCGTTGGCGGAGCCGCCCGGCACGTTGCACACCGTGACGCCGGCCCGGCGGGCCGCGCCGAGGTCGATGTTGTCCGTCCCGGCGCCGGCGCGGACGATTCCGCGCAGCCCGGGGGCGGCTTCGATGACCTCGGCGGTGAGCTTCACCCCGCTGCGCACGATGACGATCTGGGCGTCGCGGACGCGGTCCGCGACGTCCTCTTGCGGTGTGCCGTAGGCGAGTTGGACGTCGTGGGCCGCGGACAGTCGCTCCAGGGCGCCCCGGTCGACGGGGTCGAGCACGACGACGCGCACCGCTGCGGGGGCCGTGGGGGATGGTGATATCACGTGCAGAGATCTTCCTTCGTGCGCTGGCGTATTCACGGCCGCGGTCCCTTTGACGCGGGATTCCCGCACCGGCCGGAAGTTCTTACAGATCCCTGACCAACCCCCCTGCCCGGGACGTGTTATCCCGGGTAGCTCCACCCCTTCGCCGAGTAGATCAAATGGGATCGGAATCCGTCAACGGTATTGGTTGCATGAGCCACGGAGATGCGGTCCGCGAGGGTGTCGCGGAGGCGCTCCGAGGGTCCGGAGGGCCGGGGTCCGGGCGGGTCCGGGCCAGGGGAGGTGTTGGGCGGGAGCGACGCACCCCACCGTCCGGGGTGCTCACGGAGGGGAGCCTAGGCGTGACCTGCTGCTGCGATCAAGGCGCGTGTCTTCGGGCTTCAATGTGGACATATGGGGGTGCATGTGGCAATAGGCTCGGTCGAGTTGGCGATAAGTGCATGGGGAATTCACTTCCTTGACGCTTGCGATCTTGGACGCATAGTCTCCGGTGAGAGCCGAGGGGACGGGGTGCGACCCGTCCGCCGCCATGGTCCGGGCCTGCTGTGACGCCGACGTCGCCTGCCCGTCACGACCGGCGAATCCGACGCCTCTTCGCGTCCGTCCGACGCCCGCTTCACGTCCACAACCGAACGGTCCCGGTATTTCCTCCGAACGCCCCGGAAAACATTTTGCTTTTCCTTTAGGAGAATTCATGGAAGCCACCACGCCCGTCAACGGGCAGGAATCCGCCTGTCCGCCTCCGGCCGCCGTCCTGCTCAATCCCGGCCCCGTCAATGTGCACGAGCGCGTCCGCGCCGCCATGACGTACCCCGACGTGTGCCACCGCGAGCCCGAGGCCGCCGCCCTGATGCGGCGCACCCGCGCCAAGGCCACCGCGGTCTGCGGCGGCGACGAGAACCACACCAGCGTGCTGCTGGCCGGCTCCGGCACCGCCGCTCTGGAGGCGGCCGTCTCCTCCGTCGTCCCGCGCGACGGCAAGATCCTCGTCCTGGACAACGGCAACTACGGCGAGCGGATCCACCGCATCGTCACCGTCCACGGGATCCCCGAACACCACCTGGAGTTCGGCTGGATGAACCCGATGGACCCGGCCGCGGTCGACGCCGTCCTCGCCGCCGACCCGCAGATCACCCACGTCGGCATGGTGCACCACGAGACCAGCACCGGCATGCTCAACCCGCTCCGGGAGATCGGCGAGGTCGTGGCCCGCCACGGCCGGTCCCTCCTCGTCGACGGCATCAGCAGCGTCGGCGCCGAGGAGTTCGACATGGCCGCCGACCACGTCGACTGGCTCGTGGGCACGGCCAACAAGTGCCTGGAGGGCCTGCCGGGCGTCAGCTTCGTGTGTGCCCGCCGGGACCGCCTGGAGGCCCTCGCCGATGTCCCGTCCCGGACGTTCTACCTCGACCTGCACGGCCACTACGTCGCCCAGGACAAGGTCGGCGCCCCGCTGTTCACCCCCGCCGTCCAGGTGATGTACGCCTTCGAGGAGGCCCTGGACCTCATGCTCGCCGAGGGCGTCGGCGAGCGCATCGCGCGCTACACCGATTTCGCCCGGCGCCTGCGGGCCGGATTCGCCGAGCGCGGTCTCAGGTTCCTCCTCCCGGAGGAACAGATGAGCACCAGCGTCACCAACGTCCACGTACCCGACGGGGTCCGCTACGCCGACCTGCACGACCTCCTGAAGGACGAGGGCTTCGTCATCTACGGCGTGCAGGAACAGGTCGGCAACGTCTTCCGCGTCGCCAACATGGGCCAGCTCGCCACCGACGTGCCCGACGTCTTCCTGGCCGCGCTCGACCGCGTGCTCGGCAAGCTCGGCGCGGCGGGGGTGGCCGCGTGACCACCGCCTCCCCGGCCCCCCTGCGCCTCGCCTTCGTCGGCGGCGGCCCCAGCTGCACCTACACCATGGAGCGGCTCGCCGCGATGGTGTCCGCCCACGACGGCCCCCTCGCCCTCGACATCCATGTCTTCGACCGCACCGGCCGGTTCGGCGACGGCGAGGTGCACAGCGCCGAGCAGCCCAGCGTCAGCTTCCTCAACCGCATCGTCGGCCAGGTCGCCTTCGCCGCCGACGAGACCGTGACCGGCGCCGGCCCCCTCCTGGCCCCCGCCGAGCGGCCCACCCTGCTGGAGTGGTGCCGGCGCAAGTTCGAGGAGACCGGCGACCCGGCCTTCGACCTCGCCGCCGAGGACTGGCCCAAGCGCTACGTCCACGGCCTCGCCCTGAAGGACCTCTTCACCCGCTACCGGAACATGCTGGAGGCCCACCCCGGCGTGACCGTGCACCTGCGGCGGGCCGAGGTCACCGACGTCGTGGACGAGGGCACCCACCTGCGGCTGGTGAGCGACGGCGCCGAGCCCCTGGACGTCGACCACATCCTGATGGTCACCGGCCACTCCACCAACGACCCCGCCCGCACCCCGCGCCAGCGGCCCTGGCAGGACTTCGCGGAGCGCAGCGCCGCCCGGTTCATCCCCAGCGCCTACCCCCTCGAGCGCCACCTGTCCGAGGACGACGTGGCGTCCGAGGAGACCGTCGGCTGCGTGGGCATGGGCCTCACCACGTTCGACGTCATCCTCTACCTGACGGAGGGCCGCGGCGGGCAGTTCGTCCCGGCCGACGGCGGAGGGCTCGACTACGTGCCGTCCGGGCGCGAACCGCGCTCCATCGTGTGCTTCAGCGGCTCGGGCCTGTTCACCTTCGCCCGCCCCTACAACGCCAAGGAGGTGGACCTCGCCACGTACGAGCACCGCGGCCGCTTCCTCACCGAGGAGGCCGTCGACCGGCTGCGCAAGACCGTGGGCGTCCCGGTGACCGTCGGCACCCGCGAGCAGCGCCAGCTCGACTTCGAGCGCCACGTGTTCCCGCTCGTCGTCCTGGAGATGCACCACCTCTACTACAAGACGCTGCTCGGCGCCGACGTCGCCGACGAACTGGCCCGCGTCAGCGAGGGCGCCTACGCGTCCTTCCTCGACGGGGAGAGCGCCGGCCTCGGCACCGAGGAGGCCACGGAGATCCTCGTGGCCCCCCTGCGCACCGCGGTGACCGCGATGGAGACCGTCCTCGACGGGCTGCTCTCCGGGACCGCGGACGCCCCCGCCGAGGACCTGCCCTGGTCCGTGACCGGCGCCCTGTACCGCTTCCTCACCGTGGTGTTCGGGCCGGAGCAGGCCGAACGCATGACCGCCCTCGCCACCGCCCCCGCCGAGCTCGCCGCGGCCGTCGCCGGCGAGTCCTCGCCCTGGCGGCACGCCAAGCGCGTCGCGGACCACCGCTTCTCCTGGCACGAGAGCATCCGCCCGATCCCGGCCACGGAGTGGACGTCCCCCGAGGCCTACCGCGCCGCCATGGTCGCTTTCATGGAGAAGGACCACCTCCAGGCCGCCCAGGACAACCTCACCAACCCGGCCAAGGCCGCGGCCGACGGCGTCTGGCGCGACCTGCGCCCGGTGCTCGGCCACGCCGTCGACTTCGGCGGCCTGACCCCCTCGTCGCACCGCGCCTTCCTCGACGTCTTCATGCGGCACCACAACCGCCTGGCCAACGGTGCCGCGCTCGAGGTCATGGAGAAGATGCTCGCCCTGATCCGGTGCGGTCTCGTCGACATCGACGCCGGACCCGACGCCCGCGTCCGCGGGGAGGGCGACCAGTGGCACGTCACCGGCCCGCACACCGGAACGGAACGCTCCTTCGACGTCCTCGTCGAGGCGAAGGTGCACGCCTTCGACCCCGCCGCGGACACCGCCCCGCTCTACCCGAACCTGCTGCGCCGCGGCCTCGTCCGCAAGTGGAGCAACCCGGGCGACGGCACCGAGCCGCCGTTCGAGCCGGGCGGCCTCGACCTCGACGCGGCCTTCCACCCGCTGGCCGCCGACGGGACGGCCGACCGCCGCCTCACCTTCCTCGGCCCGCCCAGCGAAGGCGTCATGTTCTTCCAGCTGGGAGCCCTCCGTCCGCAGCAGGACCACCACGTCATGCAGGACATCCTCACCTGGCTCGCGCCCTTCTGGGAGCACGTCCTGGAGCGCTCGGCCGCCGCCCGGCCCGCCGGGACGGCCGCCCCGTCCGCCTGACCCCGCACCTGCACCTGCACCTGCACCTGCACCTGCACAACCCTAGGAATCACCATGCTTCGGACCCAAAGCCCCTCCTTCCGCAGCCTCGTCGAGCGCGGCAGCATCGTCCGCGTCGCGGGCGCCCACGACGCCATCGGTGCCGTCCTCGCCCAGAACGCCGGATTCGACGCCGTGTGGGCCTCCAGCCTGGAGGCCTCCGCCGCCCGCTGCCTGCCCGACGCCAGCGTCCTCACGATGACGGAGTACCTGGAGAGCGCCGCCAACATGCAGAAGGCGCTGCACATCCCCGTCGTCGCCGACTGCGACACCGGCTACGGCGGCAACCTCAACGTGGCCCACATGGTGCTCGAGTACGAGGCCGCCGGCATCACCGCAGTGGCCATGGAGGACAAGCTGTTCCCGAAGATGAACAGCTTCGCCGCGCACGACCACACCCTCCTGGACACCGAGGCCTTCGCCTCCAAGATCCGCACCGCCAAGAGCGTCCAGAGCACCGGCGAATTCTTCGTCATAGCCCGCACCGAGGCCCTCATCAGCGGCCTCGGCGTGGACGAGGCGCTGCGCCGCTGCCACGCCTACGCGGACGCCGGCGCCGACGCCGTGCTCATCCACTCCAAGCTGAAGAGCCGGGAGCAGATCGAGGAGTTCCTCCGCGGCTGGGAGAACCGGCGCCCCGTGGTCGTCGTCCCCACCACGTACCCCGACTGGCACGTCGACGAGGTCGAGCGCGCCGGCGTCTCGACCGTCATCTACGCCAACCAGGGGCTGCGCGCGACGATCACTTCCCTGCGGGACGCCTACCGCACCATCTACGAGACCGGCAGCTCCGTGGAGCTGGAGGACACGATCGCGCCGGTCAGCGACATCTTCGAACTGCAGCAGCTCGCGGCCTGGCAGAAGCTGGAGGCCTGAGCCGCGTGACGCTCTCCGCGCAGAGCCTGTACGGCGGCGTGCGCACCTGGGCCGGGGAGCAGATCCCCGGCCCGGGGCCCGGCCGGCAGCTCGCCCTGCTCACCCTCGTCCAGTCCGTGGGCCTGGGCGCCTTCCTCAGCTCCAGCGCCCTGTTCCTCACGGGCGTCGCCGGCCTGAGCAGCGGGCAGGTCGGCACCGGCCTGAGCCTCGCCGGCGTCTGCGGCGCGCTCGCCAGCACCCTGGCGGGCGCCGCCGCCGGCCGGTTCGGCACCCGTGTGCCGCTCGCCCTCACCTACGCCGCCACCGCGGTGCTCTTCGTCCTCTACGGCACCGTCGGCTCCTACCCCGGCTTCCTCCTGCTGGCCTGCGGCATCTCCATCGGCGAGGGCGCCGCGGAGCCGCTGCGCGCCACCCTGGTCCACGCACTGTCCCGGGGCACCAGGGCGAGCCTTCTGCGCGCACAGATGCGCAGCCTGCTCAACATCGGCTTCATCGCGGGCTCCGGCCTCGCCACCCTGGCCCTCCTCGCCGGCACCCGCGAGGCGTTCCTCGGCGTCTTCCTCGGCAACGCCTGTGCGCACGTGTGCTGCGCCCTGCTGACGCTGCGTCTGCGCCCCCCGCAGGACGACGCGCCGCCGCCGGCACAGCCCGGATCCCGGCGTTCAGGACGGGCCTTCACCGACGTGCGCTTCCTGCTGCTGACCCTGGTGAACGGGGCCCTGGAGATGCACCAGGTCCTCGTCACCGTCATCGTGCCCCTGTGGATCGTCACGTCCACCCGGGCCCCGGCCTGGCTCAACGCCGTCCTGCTCGCCCTCAACACCGTCGTCATCATCGCCACCCAGGTACGGGTCGGCCGGCGCATCGACACCCTGGCGAGCGCGGGCGCGATGCAGGTGCGCGGAGGGATCCTCCTCGGCGTCTCCTGCTGCGCGGCCGCGCTCTCCGCCGTTCCCGGCGTCGCGCTGCCCGTGACCGCCCTGGTGGTCTCGGCACTGGTCCTCGCCGTCGGTGAACTGTGCCAGGTGGCCAGCGCGCTCCAGCTCTCCTACGACCTGCCGCCCCCCGGCCGGCAGGCCGAGTACCAGGGGGTCTTCGCGTTCCGCAAGGGACTGCGGCAGGCCGTCGGACCCGCCCTGCTGACCTGGCTGGTCATCGGGCACGGGGCCACGGGCTGGCTGGTCCTCGGCGGTTGCTTCGCCGTCCTGGGCCTGTTCGGCGGCCGTCTGGTGGCCCTGAGCGCCGCCGCCCGCGAGGACGCCCCGCCCGCCTGAACCCCGTACGCCCGCACCCCCGTACCCACTGAAGTGCCACACCCCCTGAAGAAAGAACACGTGGATGGATTCCTCCCGCAGTGCGCTCCCGCCGGTGCATGAACTCGTGGACCGGCACGTCGCCGCCACCCCCGACGCCGTCGCCGTCAGCGACGAGGAACGCTCCTGGACCTACCGGCAGCTGTCCGACCGCGCCGACGCCCTCGCCGCGGCCCTCGCCCCCCACGTGCGGCCGGGGGACCGGGTCGCCGTGCACGTCGGTCGCCGGTGCGACCTCGTCGCCGCCGCGCTCGCCGTGCTGCGCAGCGGGGCGGTCTACGTGCCGCTCGACCCCGAGTACCCCGCGGACCGGCTGCGCTTCGTGGCCGAGGACGCCGGACCGGCGGCGGTCGTCAGCGACGACCCCGCCACGGCCACCGCCTGGGGAGCGCCCGTGATCCCCGCCGACGCGGACGCCGGTGCCGGGGTCCAGGGGCCGTTCGAGCGTCCGGAGACCACCCCCGGCGCAGCCGCCTACGTCATCTACACCTCGGGTTCCACAGGTCGCCCCAAGGGCGCCGTGCTGGCCCACCGCAGCGTCGCCAACCTCCTCGGGCACGCCGCCGACAGCTTCGGATTCGGCCCCGCGGACTCCGTCCTCGCCATCGCCTCCGTCGCCTTCGACTTCGCCGTCCTGGAGATGTTCCTGCCGCTCACCGCCGGCGGGACGCTCCACCTGCCGCCCCGCACCGTGGCCCGCGACCCCGAGCTGCTCACCCAGTGGATCAAGGAGCGCGGCGTCACCTTCCTGATGGGCACCCCCTCGATGTTCGGGGCGATGCTCGGCGCCGGCTGGCGGCCCCGCCCCGGTATGACCCTGATCGCCGGCGGCGAGGTCCTGCCACCCGCCACGGCGCGCGCTCTCACCGCCGACTGCACCCTGTGGAACATCTACGGGCCCACCGAGACCACCATCTACGCCACCTGCGAGAAGGTCGACCCGGACGACATCACCATCGGCCGCCCCGCCCGCGGCACCACGCTCACCGTCCTCGACGGCGACCGGCCCGCGGGCCCCGGCGAGGCCGGCGAACTCTGCGTCCAGGGCATCGGCGTGGCCCTCGGCTACCACCGGCGCCCGGACCTCACGCGCGAGCGCTTCGCCCCCCTGCCCGGCGCCCCGGACACCCCCTGCTACCGCACCGGCGACCTCGTCCGGATCCGCCCCGACGGCCGCGTCGACTACCTCGGCCGCATCGACGACCAGGTGAAGATCCGCGGGTTCCGCGTCGAACTCGGCGGCATCGAGGAGGCGATCCGCGCCGAGCCGGGCGTCCACGAGGCCGCGGTCGTCCTCGCCGGCCCCGCCGACTCCCCGGTCCTCGCCGCCCACGTCGTCTTCACCGGAGGCGGAGGCGCAGACGACGAGGTGCAGGCGCTGCGCGAGAGCCTGCGCCGGCGGCTGCCCGCCCATGAGGTGCCCCACCACCTGCTCCCCGCCGACGCGCTGCCGC
>NZ_JBAMDC010000339.1:0-7043 GCF_036961605.1 Streptomyces sp. KLMMK | reverse complement strand
GCAGGGCCGCCGCGTCCGCCTCGATCCACCGGTGCAGCCGCGGCCACGCCCGCAGCACCGCCTCGTGGGCCAGGGTGACCTGGTCGGCGTCGACGGTGAGCAGGCGCGCCCGCGTGAAGGCCTCCACCACCTCCGGCGCCGCCCCGGCCTGCGCCCCGAGGTCCTGCGACAGCCGCTCGCGTGACACTCGCCGGCGCGCCGACCGCCCGTCCTGGTCCACCCGGACCAGCTGCAGCAGGACCGCGCGGGCGGCCTCCCGGCAGCCGGGCGACAGGCGCCCGTACGCCCGCTCCGCCGTCGCCGCGACCGCCCCCGCGATCCCGCCGGCCTGCTGGTACCCCGCCACGGTCAGGAGCCTGCCGCTGCGCCGCTGCCAGGTCGCCAGCAGGGCGTGGGAGAGCAGTGGCAGCGCACCGGGCTCGTACCCGCCGCCCTCCCGCTCCCCGCCGTCGTCCCCGGCGCCCAGGTCGCGCAGGATCAGCTCGGCCAGGCCCGGCTCCAGCTCCAGGCCCACCGCGTGGGCCGGCCGCACCACGGCGTCGCGCAGCTCCTGCACCCGCAGGGGTTCCAGGGGGAGCTGGCCCGAGCGCAGCGCCGCCGCCAGCTCGGGGAAGGCCAGGCACCTGCCGTAGAAGTCGGCCCGCATGCCCAGCACCACCAGCGCCGCGGAACCCTCCCGGCCGTCGGCGGGAGCGGGGCCCGTCGCCAGGGCGTGCAGCGCGCGGACGAAATCCGCGCGCTGCCGGGCGTCCGGGCACAGGGTGAAGACCTCCTCGAACTGGTCGACGACGAGCACCACCCGGGCCGGCTCCGTCCCCTCCGTGTCCGCCGCTCCCGCTCTCCCGGCGCCCCGCGGACGGCGGTTCAGCGCGGCGTGGACGGCGCGGGCCAGTGCCCCCGCCCCGCCGCGGGCCAGCGCCCTGGTCAGGTGGTCGGGATCCGCCGCGGCGGCGTCCGCCAACCGGCGCAGCAGCTCGTCGAGGGGGCGTTCGCCGGGGCGCATCGTGACCACGGGCCAGCGGTTCGACCCGGGCACGGGCAGGACGCCCCGGCGCAGCTCGGGCACCAGCCCGGCGTGCAGCAGCGACGTCTTGCCGGTGCCCGACGCGGCGACCACGGCGGTCGGCCCGGAGCCGTCCAGACGCTCGGTCAGCTGACGGACGAGGGCGGACGTCGCCCGGTCCCGGCCGAAGAACCAGCTCGCGTCCGCGGCGTCGAACGCGGCCAGACCCCGGTACGGGCACACCTCCAGCAGCCCGTTGCGCGCGGAGCGCCGCCCCTCGGCCGGCTCCGGCACCAGCCCGGACAGCACCCCGCCGGCGCCGAGGGCCTCTTCGCAGCGCCGGGCCACCTCGGGCGTCATCGGCTTCTCGCCGGTCTCGACCCGGCTCAGATAGCCCTTGGTGTAGTGGACGGCGCGGGACAGCCCGGCCAGGGACATGCCCCGCTCCTGCCGGAGCCGGCGCAGCTCCTCTCCCGGCGACGCGGCAACGGACGGCGGGGGGCCGCCCCGGTCACGGTCGTCTCCGCGTGGCTGCACGGTCCCCACACCCTTCCGTCCGGGCCTGCCGGCAGGTCGTATCCGTCAGGCCTGCATAGCGGTTCCGGTGGGGGCGACTCACTCGTAATGGCGGCAAAACAGCCCATCGAGTGACCAACCACCCCTGATTCGGGGAGTGGGTGTGGCGCCCCGGCCGGGCGCGGCGTCTCAGTCGAGCGGTCCCGCCGAGGCGTTGTAGCGCAGCAGATAGCCCGCGAAGCGGTCCAGGTCGGCCTCGTCCCAGTCGGCGAGGCGCTCGCGGAAGGCCGCCCGGCGGTTGGCGGTGACCTGCGCGAGGGTTCCGGCGCCGCGGGGCGTCAGGTGCAGCACTTGGGCGCGCTGGTCCTCGGGGGCGGGCCGGCGCTCGACGAGGCCGAGCCGCTCCAGGGCCGCGATCTGCCGGCTGACCGTGGACTTGTCCAGCAGGTAGTGCGCGGCCAGGTCCGTGGCGCGGCACCCGCCGCGGTCCTCCAGGTGGGCGAGGAGGGTGAAGGAGACCAGGGAGAGCTCGGGGTGCATACGGGCCGCCGCGGCCCGGGCGCGGCGGGCGAAGGCGGTCAGCTCGCGCTGGATGGTCTCCACGGAGGCGTCACGATCGGGCACGGCGGCTTCCTTTCGAGGTCTGGTTGTATAGTACAACTTAAAGAGAAAGTTGTAAAAGCCAACTACTTTCCGGACGGTTGCCGACCGATCCGGCCGAGGAAGGACACGATGGGACCCGCCACCCGCGGCGCGCTGCGCCACGTACTGAGCCACCTGCTCACCCCCTTGCTGATGTGCGTCGGCATGGGCCTCGCCTACCTGGGCGCGTTCGCGCAGCCCACGCCCCACCGGCTGCCCGTCGCCGTCGTGGAGTCCGGCCCTGGCGCGGAGACCCTGGCGCGGGGCATCGCCGGCAAGGCGGGGGACCGGCTCGCCGTCCGCACCGTCGCCGACCGCGACGAGGCCGTCCGCGCGCTCCGCCACCGCGACGTCTCCGGCGCGTACATACCGGACCGCCACGCCCCCGAACTGCTCGTCGCCTCCGCCGGGTCCGACACCACCGCCATGGCCGTGCAGAAGGTCTTCACACCGGTCGCCGCCCGCACCGGCGCCCCCCTGAAGGTCACGGACGTCGCGCCGCCCGCCGAGGGCGACCCGACCGGCCAGGGCATCTTCTTCCTGCTGGTCGCGGTCAGCATCGGCTCGTACGCCTCCGTCGCCGTGCTGGGCGCCGCGGGCGGCGCGCTGCCCATGAGGCTGCGCGCAGCACTGGCGGTGGCGACCTCGTTCGTGGTCGGCCTGATCGGCGCCGCGCTGGCCGGGCCCGTCTTCCGCCTCGTCGACCACGGGCTGTGGGGGCTGTGGGGGATGGCCTGGGCCTACTCGGCGGGCATCCTGCTCGTCGGCGTCGGGCTGCACACCTTCCTCAAGCGCTGGACGACGCTGGGCATGATGGTGCTGTTCGTGATGCTCAACTTCACCAGCGCGGGCGGCGTGTACCGGCCCGAGCTGCAGAACGGCTTCTTCGCCGGGCTGCACTCCTTCTGGAACGGCGCCGGCTTCGTCGAGGGCGCGCGCAGCCTCGTCTACTTCGACGGCACCGGGCTCGGCCGCCACGTCGCGACGCTGGCGCTGTGGCTGGTCCTGGGCGCCGCCGTGACCGCCGTCGCGTGGATCGCCGAGGCGCGCAGGGCCCGCCCGGCCGCCGGGAGCGGGCCCGCGGCCGAGGAGGAGATGGAGGAGACGGTCGGGGTCTGACCCCGGCGGGCCCGCCTCACGGCCTCACAGCGGCCACCCGTACATCGGCGACCTCCTGGGCTCGGGGGCCGCGCCCACCGCGGCGACGTCGTGCTCCGCGGCGTGCAGGAGCTGTTCGCCCAGGTCGCGCAGGGCCCGGCCGGCCGCGAACTCGTCCCCGATCGCCGGGATGTCCTTGTCGCCCGGCGCGCACGTGGCGGTCCCGCTGCCCGTGACGGTCGTCGCCCCGGTGTCGAGCGTGGCGCGGGCCCTCGTCCTCCCGTCCTCCTCGACCAGGTCGAGGTGGACGTTCCATTCGGCTGTGTGCGGCATCGTCGGCTCCTCTGCGCTCGGCCCCTCCGCCCGCCTCTCCCTCCGGTCTCCTTCCAGCTTCGCCCATGCGCCGCCGTCCGGCACGGGGCCGGGCCCGCACCCGGCTTGCCGGCCCCGGCCGCAGCCCCGGCGCTTCCTCGAGCCGTGGCGGCCCGGCACCGGCTGACCCAAGCTGAGAGGAGGGAGACCCGCCGGCGACCCTCCGGGAGGCGGCCTTGGGCGAGCGCACGCGGAACGTCATCGACATCGTCTCGCTGACCAAGCGCTACGGCCGCACGACCGGCGTCGAGGGACTCGACATCGGCGTCGGCGAAGGCGAGGTCTTCGGCTTCCTCGGCCCCAACGGGGCGGGCAAGACCACCACGATGCGCTGCCTCGTGGGGCTGCTGCGCCCCACCGAGGGCCGCGTCCGGGTGCTCGGCCGCGACCCCTTCGCCGAGCACCTGAAGCTCGCCCCGTCCCTCGGCTACCTCCCGGGGGAGCTGCGGCTCTACCCCGAGCTCACCGGCCGCGAGACGCTGCGGCTGCTGGCGGCGCTGCAGGGCGCCCCCGCCCGCCTCCAGGGCGAGCTCTGCACGCGCCTGGGCCTCTCCGGGCCGGACCTGGACCGCCCCGTCCGGGCCTACTCGCGCGGCATGAAGCAGAAGCTCGGCCTGGTCCAGGCCCTGCAGCACGAACCCGAGCTGGTGATCCTCGACGAGCCCACCGAAGGGCTCGACCCCCTCGTCCAGGAGACCTTCTACGCCCTGCTGGCGGAGGTCCGCGCGGCCGGGCGCACCGTACTGCTCTCCAGCCACGTGCTGCCGGAGGTCCAGCGGACGTGCGGGCGGGTGGCGATCGTCCGGGCCGGCCGGCTGGTGACCGTCGGGGCGGTCGCCGCCCTGCGCGAGGCCCGGGCCCGCAAGGTGCGCCTGACCTTCGCCGACGGCCTCGGCCGGCGGCCGCTCGGCGGCGCCGACCGCTGGTCGCCCGACTGGCACGGCGACCAGGCCGTGCTGATGATCCCGCCGGACCGGACGGTCGCCGTCCTGCGGGAGCTGCTGGCGCTGCCGGTGCGCGACGTCACGGTCGAGGAGGCCGGCCTGGACGAGGCGTTTCTCGACCTCTACCGGAACCACCGGGGCGGGCAGGGCGGCCGGAACGACCGCGGTGGCCGCGACGTCCGGAGCGAGCCGGGCGGGGGGAAGCCTCCGTGACCGGCGGCTTCCCTCTGCTGCGGCTGGCCCTGTACCGCCGCCGCCGGATGATCAGCGCCCTGGCCGTGGGCATCGCCGCCTTCGAGGCCCTCATCGTGGTGATCACGACGACCGTCACGCCGGATCAGATCTTCGGCGCGAGCGGGCGGAAGCTCCCGGACGCCTTCAAGGCGTTCAGCGGATCGAACGGCGACGTGTCGATCGCGAGCTACCCCGGCCTGCTGGGCGCCGGGCTCACCCACCCCTTCTGGATCGCCATGCAGCTGACCGCGGTCGGCTCGCTGGCCGCCGCCGCGGTCGCCGCGGACGTGGAGGCGGGCACCATCGAGCTGCTGATGGTCCGGCCCGTGTCGCGGGCGCGGCTGCTGGCCGAGCGGACCGCCGCGCTCGTCCTCGTCTCCCTGCTGCTCAACGCCGCCGCGACCCTCGCCGTGTCCGTCGGCGTGGCCCTGCTGCCCGCTCTGAGCGACGCCGTCCCTCAGAGCGGGGTCTACGCGGCCGGGCTGCTGGGCTTCGGCTTCGCGCTGTGCCTGACGGGCCCCGCCCTGGCCGTCTCGGCGGCGGGCCGGAGCAGGACGCGGGTCATGGGGGTGACGATCGCCCTCGGCGCGGTCGGGTTCGCGGTCAACTTCGTCGCCATGGCCTGGTCGAAGGCCGCGCCGCTGCGCTTCGTCAGCCCCTTCCACTACTACACGCCGGGCGACGCCCTGGCCCACGGCACGGTGCCCTGGGGCCAGTTCGGCGTCCTCGCCGGCGTCGGCGCCGCGGGCATCCTCCTGGCGTTCGGCCTCGTCGCCCGCCGTGACCTCGCCCCCTGAGGCCCCTGAGGCCCTCTGCGCCACCGCGTGCCGGACATCCCGATCACCCTCCGTGAATCGATGGCCGCGTCCGGGGAGTAGACTCGCGCCGGTACGGCGGCGTTCGGTGACACCAGGAGGAGGCCCGCCATGAGCGAGAAGCGGGCGGAGCGGCAAGTCGCCTTCCGGGTCCTGATCTACGTCTTCGTCACCCATCTCTTCGCCGGTTTCATCTGGCTCCTGTTCTACCTCGGCGGCCACGCCGACAAGTGACGGGCGGGGCCGTCCGTGCCCCGTCCTCAGCCGGCCACCGGCACGGCCTGCCCGGTCACCCGCACCCGTGCGTCCGCCGGGTCGACCGCGACGAGCAGGTCGCTGGGGCGTCCCATGTCCTCGCCCTGGCGGATGCGGATCGTGGTGGCCTCGGTGACCTCGCCGATCGCCCGCAGGTAGCCGCCGAGCGCGGCCGCGGCCGCCCCGGTGGCCGGGTCCTCCACGACGCCGCCCACGGGGAAGGGGTCGCGCGCGTGGAACAGCCCCCCGTCCTCCCGCCACACCAGCTGCACGGTGGTCCAGCCGTGCGACCGCATCACCGCGGCGAGCGCGTCGAAGTCGTAGGCGAGCGAGGCCAGCCGGGCCCGGGTGGCGGCGGCGAGCACGAGGTGCTCGTTCCCGCCGAAGGCGACGTGCGGCGGCAGCGCGGGGTCGAGGTCCTCGCGGGCCCAGCCCAGGGCGGCCAGCGCGGCGTCCACCTCGGCGTCCGCGGCCGGGCGGGAACGCGTGGGGGCGCTGGTGAGGGTGGCCCGCCCCACGCCGTCCCCGCCGGTCTCCGTCGCCACCCCGATCTCGCCCACGGGCGTGTCGAAGAGCAGCTCGCCCGGGCCGATGCGCCCGGCCAGGGCGACCGCGGTCGCGACGGTGGCGTGGCCGCAGAACGCGACCTCCGCGAGCGGGCTGAAGTAGCGCAGCCGGAAACGGCGCGACGCGGTGTCCCCGGCGGTCACGAACGCCGTCTCGGAGTAGCCCACCCCGGCGGCGACCGCGAGCATCCCGTCCTCGTCGAGACGGGCGGCGTCGAGGACGACGCCCGCGGGGTTGCCGCCGGAGGGGTCGGAGGTGAAGGCCGTGTAGCGCAGGATCTCGGTGGTCAGGATCTCGGTGGCCAGGCTCTCGGTGTTCATGGCCCCCACTCTTCCGCGTCCTGTCCATCATGACCAACGATGGTTTCTGATCCTGCCGATCGGGAAAAGCGATGGCTCGCCTATGCTCGCCCCGTGGACACCCGACTCCTCCATACCTTCCTCACCCTCGCCCGCACCGGGAGCTTCACCGCCGCGGCCGCGGAGCTGCACCTCGCCCAGTCGACGGTCACCGTGCAGATCCGGGCGCTGGAGAAGGAGCTCGGCACCCGTCTCTTCGACCGGCTGCCCCGGGGCGCGTCGATCACCGCGACGGGCC
>NZ_JBAMDC010000338.1:0-7074 GCF_036961605.1 Streptomyces sp. KLMMK | reverse complement strand
TGCGGACGGGCGGGTCGGCGACGTCGAGCGGGGCCACGACGGCCCCGGCCCGCAGCGCGGCGTAGATGCCGAGGACCGCCTCGGTGCCCTTGGGGGCCAGGACGCCCACCCGGTCCCCGGTCTCCAGGCCGGCCGCGCGGAGCTGCCGGGCCAGCCCGTCGACGGCGCCGTCGAGTTCGGCGTAGGTCCAGGTGCGGCCCCGGGCGGTGAGGGCGGGGCGGGAGGGGTGGCGGCGCGCGGACGCGGCGAGCAGGCCGTCCAGGCGGACGTCGTCGGGGTCGCTCATGGTCGGATCTCCTGGCGCGAGGGCTGCCCGGCGGGGGCGGAGGCGGTGGAGAGGAAGGTCCGGACGGCGTCGACGACGTCGTCGGGCCGTTCGAGGTGCGGGGCGTGGCCGCAGCCGGCCAGCTCCAGGCGCTGCACGGGCCCGCCGAGGGCGCGCTCGGCGGCGTCGAGGTGGGCGAAGGTGCCGTACGGGTCGCTGTCGCCCTGGACGAGGAGGACGGGGGCGGTGGCGCCGGCCAGATCGCCTTCGATGTCCCAGTCGCGGAAGGCCTCGGAGAGCCACAGCCCGCTCCAGCGCCGGAACACCGTGAGCGGGTCCTGGTGGTAGAAGGCCAGCTCCTTGGCGAGCGGCCCGGACGCGTGGGCCTCGCGGGCCGCGGCGACGCCGCAAAGCGTCCGCGGCTCGGCGAACAGGTGCGGGGCGACGGCGACGACGGCCTCGACGGGGTGCCCGGCCGCGTGCAGCAGCGCGATCGAGGCGCCTTCGCTGTGGCCGACGAGCACGGGACGGCGGACGCCGAGCCGGTCGAGCAGCTCGGGGAGGACCTCGTGGGCCTCCTCGTGAAGGGAGCGCGGGGTGCGCTCCTGCGGTGCCGGGCCCGAACCGCCGTGCCCGTGGCGGGAGAAGACCAGGGCCCGGCGGCCGGTGGCCGCGGCCAGGCGGGCCGGGAAGCGCCGCCACATGGCGATGCAGCCCAGGCCCTCGTGGAGGAGGACGAGCGGGGCGGCTTCGGGCTTTCCTTCGAGGACGGTGTATTCGACAGGCCCTCGGGATATCTCGATGGTGGGCATGA
The DNA here is from genome assembly GCF_036961605.1 of Streptomyces sp. KLMMK. NCBI lineage: Bacteria > Bacillati > Actinomycetota > Actinomycetes > Kitasatosporales > Streptomycetaceae > Streptomyces > Streptomyces sp. KLMMK. The sequence goes on along the minus strand of NZ_JBAMDC010000338.1, from coordinate 5,995 downwards.
AGTGTCCTTGGTGTGAGGGCCGGTTGTCCGAAAGGAAGCGCCGGCCGTCGCCGGGAACCGATAATTGCGAAGGTCAATGGCGACGTCAACTGCTTTATATTTTCATGGAGTTGAAGCAACCGTCCTGACGGGCGTGGTAAAATGCGGCAAAACTTGGAATATGCAATTCCCCCGCATGGATATGGAGGTTTGCCTCCATGGTCCGCCGGTGTCCTCCGCCACCGCCGGGCGGGGCCGGGAGGGGGTCGCCGCCGCCTTTTCCGCGGCCCGCCGAACGCCTGATCGAGCACGGTGCCGGCGCGGCCTCCGTCCCCGCCTCCGTCCGCCGGACGGCCGAGTACCGCCGCAAGCCCGTTGCGGCGACTGTGCCAGGACCCGTGCGGCCGCCTGTCACCTGCGGTAGGACTGAGGCATGGTGAAGATCCTGATCTCCGCGGACATGGAGGGCGCCACCGGTGTCACCTGGCCGGCCGACGTGCTGCCCGGCGCCTCGCAGTGGGAACGGTGCCGCCATCTGTTCACCTCGGACGTGAATGCGGCCGTCGCGGGCTTCTTCGACGGCGGTGCGGACGAGGTCGTCATCAACGAAGCGCACTGGGGGATGCGCAATCTGCTGCTGGAGAAGCTGGACGACCGGGCGCAGATGCTCACCGGCAGGCACAAGAGCCTGAGCATGGTCGAGGGCGTGCAGCACGGCGATGTCGACGGCATCGCCTTCGTGGGCTATCACACGGGGGCCGGCACCCCCGGCGTCCTCGCCCACACCTACCTCGCCAACACCATCACCGGCGTCTGGGTGGACGGCGCGCGGGCGAGCGAGGGGTTGCTCAACTCCCTCGTCGTGGCGGAATACGGTGTTCCCGTGGTGTTGGTGACGGGCGACGACCTGACCTGTGCGGACGCCAAGGGATATGCCCCGCTGGCCCGTTCGGTGGCCGTCAAGGACTGCGTCTCCCGCTATGCGGCCGTCTGCCGCACCCCCGCGCGCACGGCCGCGGACATCCGCGCCGCGGCCCGGGAGGCGGCGGCCCTCGCCGTGCGGTACGAGCCCGTCACCGGCGGCGGTCCGTTCACCGTCGACATCGAGTTCGACGCCGACCACCTGGCCGGGGCGGCGACGGTGATCCCGGGCGTCGTGCCCAGCGGCGAGCGCCGGGTCTCGTACACCACGGCGACCATGTACGACGGCATCCGCTGCTTCAAGGCGGTCACGACCGTCGTGTCGGCCGCGGTGGAGGAGCAGTATGGCTGAGATCACGACGCAAGAGACGGAAGGGACGGCGGGGGCGGAGGGGGCGGCGGTCCGGGTGGACGCGCGCGCCCTCGACGAGGCGGTGCGCTTCACCTCCGACCTGATCCGCATCGACACGACCAACCGCGGCGCGGGCGACTGCCGGGAGCGGCCCGCCGCCGAGTACGTGGCCGCGGCCCTGGGCGAGGCCGGCATCGAGCCGGTGCTGCTGGAGAAGGAGCCCGGCCGGACGAACGTGGTCGCCCGCGTCCCGGGCACCGATCCGGGCGCCCCCGCGCTGCTCGTCCACGGCCACCTCGACGTGGTCCCCGCCGACCCCGCCGAGTGGAGCGTCCACCCCTTCTCCGGCGAGGTCCGCGACGGCGTGGTGTGGGGCCGCGGCGCCGTCGACATGAAGAACACGGACGCCATGGTCCTGTCGGTCGTACGGGCCTGGGCGCGCACCGGCGCCCGGCCCCCGTGCGACGTCGTCCTCGCCTTCACCGCCGACGAGGAGGACCGCGCCTGGACGGGCGCCGCCTTCCTGGCCGAGGAGCACCCGGGCCTGTTCGAGGGCTGCCGGTACGCGATCGGCGAGTCGGGCGCCTACACCTTCCACGCGGATGGCGGGCTGCGGCTGTACCCGGTGGCGGCGGGGGAGCGGGGCACGGCCTGGCTCAAGCTCACGGCGCGCGGCAGGGCGGGCCACGGCTCGAAACCCAATCAGGCCAACGCCGTCACCCGGCTGGCCGAGGCGCTGGCCCGGATCGGCAGACACCGCTGGCCGGTGCGGCTGTCCCCGGTCGTGCGCGCCGCGCTCGTGGAGATCGCCGCCCTGCACGGCATCGAGGCCGACCCCGGCGCGCCGGGCTTCGACGCCGACGCGCTGCTGGAGGAGCTGGGCTCCGCGGCCCGGCTCCTGGCCCCGACGGTCCGCAACAGCTCCAACCCGACGATGCTGGACGCGGGGTACAAGGTCAACGTGATCCCGGGGGCCGCCGTCGGGCACGTGGACGGGCGCGTCGTGCCGGGCGGCGAGGAGGAGTTCCGCACCACGCTGGACCGGCTCACCGGGCCGCACGTGGAGTGGGAGTACTACCAGAAGGGCACGGCGCTGCAGGCCCCGCTCGCCATGCCGCTGTTCGCCCTGATGCGGGAGGCGGTCGAGCGCTTCGACCCCGGCGGGCACGCGGTGCCGTTCTGCATGTCGGGCGGGACCGACGCCGGCCAGTTCTCGCGGCTGGGCATCGACTGCTACGGGTTCGCCCCGCTGAAGCTGCCCCCGGGCTTCGACTACCAGGCGCTGTTCCACGGCGTCGACGAGCGGGTGCCCTGCGACGCGCTGCACTTCGGCGTGCGGGTGCTCGACCACTTCTTGATGAACGCAGCTGGATGAACGGGGCTTGATCACCACGGCCTGCTGAACGCAGCTTGCTGCACACGGCTTGACGAACACAGTGTGATGACCACGGCCCCACGGGCCGTTTCGAGGAGGCGTAACAGATCATGGTGTCCACGGCGTCCTACGGAGCCTGGCAGTCCCCGGTCGGTGCGGAGCTCGCCGCGTCGGCCGGCGGTGGACCCGACTTCGTGGGCACGGTCGGCGACGAGCTGTGGTGGGCCGCACCACGCCCGGCGGAGGAGGGCCGCTTCACCCTCGTGCGGCGGCGGGCCGGCGGGGCCGAGGAGACGGTGCTGCCCGCCCCCTGGAACGTGCGCAACCGGGTGCTGGAGTACGGCGGCCTGCCGTGGGCGGCGGTGGCCCGTGCCTCCGGCGGCCCTCTGGTGGTCTTCACCCACTTCGCCGACCAGCGGCTCTACGCCTTCGAGCCCGACGTCCCGGGTGCCGCCCCGCGGCCCCTGACCCCGCTGTCGTCGGTGGGCGGCGGGCTGCGCTGGGCCGATCCGGTGCTGCTGCCCGGCCGCGGCGAGGTGTGGTGCGTGCTGGAGGAGTTCACCGGCGAGGGGCCGTACGACGTGCGCCGGCTGCTCGCCGCCGTCCCGCTGGACGGCTCCGGGGCACGGGACCGCGGGGCCGTCCGGGAGCTGACCGACGGCGGGAACCGCTTCGTCACCGGGCCGCGGCTCTCCCCGGACGGCCGGCAGGCGGCCTGGATCGCCTGGGACCACCCCCGGATGCCCTGGGAGGGCACCGAACTGAAGACCGCTCAGGTCTCCGCGGACGGCCGGCTGCCGGACGCCCGCACGGTCATGGGCGGTCCCGCGGAGTCCGTGGCCCAGGTGGAGTGGGCCGAGGACGGCTCGCTGGTCGCGGCGAGCGACCGCACCGGCTGGTGGAACCTCTACCGCGTCGACCCGGCGACGGGGGAGAGTGCGGCGCTGTGCCGCCGCGAGGAGGAGTTCGCGGGGCCGCTGTGGCGCGTGGGGATGCGCTGGTTCGCGCCGCTGCCGGGAGGGCTCGTCGCCGCGCTCCACGGCCGCGGCGCCGCCGTCCTCGGCGTCCTCGACCCCCGCAGCGGGGAGATCGCGGACGTCGCCGGGCCGTGGACCGAATGGGCGCCGACCCTGGCGGTGCACGGCACCCGCGCCGTGGGGGTCGCCGCGAGCCCGCACAGCGCGTACGAGGTCGTCGAGCTCGACGTCTGCACGGGCCGGGCCCGGCCCGTCGGCGCCCGGCACGCCGACCGCGTGGACCCCGCCTACTATCCCGAGCCGCTGACGCGCACCTTCGCCGGGCCGGACGGGCGCGAGGTGCACGCCCACCTCCACCCGCCGCGCAACCCCGGCCACATCGCCCCGGACGGGGAGCTGCCGCCGTACGTGGTGTGGGCGCACGGCGGCCCCACCGCCCGCTCGCCCCTCGTCCTCGACCTGGCCACTGCCTTCTTCACCTCCCGCGGCATCGGCGTCGCCGAGGTGAACTACGGCGGCTCGACCGGCTACGGGCGCGCGTATCGCGAGCGGTTGCGCGGGCAGTGGGGCGTGGTGGACGTCGAGGACTGCGCGGCGGTGGCCGGGGCGCTGGCCCGTGAGGGCATCGCCGACCCCGCCCGGATCGCGGTCCGCGGGGGCAGTGCGGGCGGCTGGACGGCGGCGGCCTCGCTCGCCGCCACCTCGCTCTACGCCTGCGGCACCATCCTCTACCCGGTGCTGGACCCGGAGGCCTGGACGGCGGAGGGCGGCACGCACGACTTCGAGTCGCATTACCTGGAGTCGCTGATCGGCCCCCGCGAGGAGGTGCCCGAGCGCTACCGGGAGCGCTCGCCGCTGCACCGGGCGGGCCGGATCTCCGCGCCCTTCCTGCTGCTGCAGGGGCTGGCCGACCCCGTCTGCCCGCCCGCGCAGAGCGAGCGGCTGCTGGCGGCGATGGCCGGCCGCGGGGTGCCGCACACCTACATCGCCTTCGAGGGCGAGGGCCACGGCTTCCGCCGGGCCGCCACGGTCGTGCGCGCGCTGGAGGCGGAACTGTCCCTGTACGCACAGACCTTCGGGGTCGCCGCGCCGGGCATGGCGGCCCTGGAGCTCGTGACCTGACGGGCCGGAACCCGCGCCCCGCAGGGGGGTGGCCGCCGGGCAGCCGGGGGTCACCCCCCTATAGGCAAGAGCGTGAGGTTAGCCTAACCTAAGCCTTGCTCGTGCGCCCCCCGCGTGCGGATGGAGCAAGGCGCCCCCTCCGCGCGGCCGTTCGATCCGGCCGGGCGGGTCATGTAAGGTAAGGCTTACCTTAGTTCGAATTGGGAATCGGGGGAACCGCAAGTGCAGCAGTCAGAACTCTCCGGCCGCATCGCGCTGGTCACCGGCGCCGGCCAGGGCATAGGCGAGGCCGTGACCCGCGCCCTCGTCGCCCGGGGAGCGCGCGTCGCGGCCCTCGACTGGACCCCGGACGGCATCAAGGACCTGGAGGCCGAATTCGGCCGCGACAAGGTCACCGCCCACACCGCCGACGTCGCCGACAGCGCCGCCGTCGAGGCCGTCGTCGAAGAGATCGAGGACACCCTCGGCCCCCTCGCGATCCTCGTCAACGTCGCCGGGGTGCTGCGCACCTCGCCCGTCGTCGACATCACCGACGACACCTGGCACCGCACCTTCGCCGTGAACTCCACCGGCGTCTTCAACACCTCGCGCGCCGCGGCCCGCCGCATGACGGAGCGCCGCTCCGGCTGCATCGTCACCGTCGGCTCCAACGCCGCCGGCGTGCCGCGCACCAGCATGGCCGCGTACGCCGCCTCCAAGGCCGCCGCCACCATGTTCACCAAGTGCCTCGGCCTCGAGCTCGCCCGCAGCGGCATCCGCTGCAACGTCGTCTCGCCCGGCTCCACCGACACCGCCATGCAGCGCGGGCTGTGGGCCGACGAGCAGGCGCCCCAGCGCGTCATCGACGGCGACCCCGAGTCGTACCGCGTCGGCATCCCCCTCGGCCGGATCGCCGAACCCGCCGACATCGCCGACGCCGTCGCCTTCCTCGTCTCCGACCGCGCGCGGCACATCACGATGCACGACCTGTACGTCGACGGCGGAGCGACGCTGCGCGCCTGACGGCGCATCGGGCGCGGGGAGCGGACCGCCGTCCGCGCTCGCGACCACTGCCGGGCGCACCGCCGCCCGCACACCGCCGCCCACGACCGGGCTCCCGGCCCGGTCCCCACGGTCGGCCCGCCCGGGCCACCCCACCGGGCACCGGCCACGTGCCGCCGCCCGGCCCACCCGGTCCGGCCGGCAGCAGGACCCCACAGCACACCCGGTGAGACCCACCGGAAGGAAAAGGAGCAACAGGTGACCACGGCTCACCACGTCGCCGACCGG
>NZ_JBAMDC010000337.1:0-7130 GCF_036961605.1 Streptomyces sp. KLMMK | reverse complement strand
GTGCCCCACGGGTCGAGCGGGGTGACCGGGCTGTCGGAGCCGAGGGCGAGCGGGACGCCGGCGCGCAGCAGGGCCGCGTACGGGTTGAGGGTGCGGGCCCGCTCGACGCCGAGGCGCTGGGCGTACATGGCCGTGTCGCCGCCCCAGGTGGCGTCGAAGGCGGGCTGCACGGAGGCCGTGAGGGCGAACTCGGCGAAGGCCGCGATGTGCTCGGGGGTGAGCATCTCGGCGTGCTCGACGCGGTGCCGGGCCGCGCGGACGCGGGCCAGGCCCAGCCTGTCCGCCGCGGCGCGGACGCCCTCCACGACGGCGGTCAGCGCGGCGTCGCCGATGGCGTGGAAGCCGGCCTGGATGCCCGCCTCGGTGCACGCGGCGACATGGGCGGCGACGGCCGCGGCGTCGAGGTGGGCGGCGCCGGTGCTGCCGGGCAGGTCGGTGTAGGGCTCGTGGAGGCACGCGGTGTGCGAGCCGAGGGAGCCGTCCACGAAGAGGTCGCCGGCGGCGCCGAGCGCGCCGAGCTCGCGGATGCGGTCCGCTTCGTTCGCAGACGTGATGGCCTCCGCCCAGTAGCCGACGACGCGGGGGCCGCGCCTGCCGGCGGCCAGGCTCAGCAGCCCGGTGAGGTCCTCGGCGCTGGAGATCTGCGGACCGGCGCACTCGTGCAGGGAGCCGATGCCGAGGGAGACCGCGCGGTCGAGCGCGGCGGCCTGGGCCTCGGCGCGCTGCGCGGGGGTGACCGCGTCGTACGCGGCGGCGCGCACGGCGTGGTGGGCCTCGCCCGTCAGCGGCCCGTCGGGGTGGTACCCGCCGAGGCCGGTGAGGCCCGGCACCAGGTCGAGCAGGGCCGTGGTGACGACGGCGGAGTGGACGTCGGAGCGGGTGAGGTACAGCGGCCGGCCGCCGGTGGCCTCGTCCAGCTCGCGCCGGGCCGGGGGCCGCTGCTCGGGCCAGGCGCTGGCGTCCCAGCCGTGGCCGAGGAGGACGCGGTCGGCCGGGCGGACGGCGGCGTGGGCCCTGATCCGGCCGAGGGCCTCGGTCAGGGAGCCGGTGCCGGTGAGGTCGAGGCCGGTGAGCGCGAGGCCCGTCGCCGTGGTGTGCACGTGTGCGTCCGTGAACGCGGGAGTGACGAGCGCGCCCTGGAGGTCGACCACGTCATCGACGCCGTCGGCGAAGGAGTCGGCGGCGCCTTCGGAGCCGACCCAGGCGACGGCGCCCCGCTCGACGACCATGGCCGTGGCGAACGGGTCGGCGGGGCTGTGCACGTCGCCGTTGCGCAGCAGAACGGTGCGCGGGGTGTCCTCGGATGCGTGGGGCTCGGTCATAGGGATCAGTCTCTCCCCTGGCCCGCCCCGTTCCGTAACCGGGGCTCGGCCTCCGGAGCCCCCGGGGCGGGCATCAGCCGACGCGCGGCGGCCGCGCCTCGTACGGCGTGGACAGCACGATCGTCGTCCGCGTGGACACCCCGGCCAGCGACCGGATCCGCGCCAGCAGATGCTCCAGTTCCAGCGGCGTGGCGACGCGCACCTTGAGGATGTAGTTCTCGTCGCCGGCCACGCTGTGGCACGCCTCGATCTCCGGGATCTCGGCGAGGCGGTCCGCGATGTCGTCGGGGGCGCTGGGGTCGAACGGCTTCACCGAGATGAACGCGGTGAGCGGCAGCCCGACCGCCTCGGGGTCGACCACCGCCGCGTATCCGCGGATGACACCGCGCTGTTCGAGCCGGCGCACGCGCTGGTGCACCGCCGAGGTCGACAGGCCCGTGGCCTTCCCCAGGTCGGTGTAACTCATCCGCCCGTCCTTGACGAGCAGTTCCACGATTTCTCTGTCCAGCTCCTCCACGCGGATCAACCTACTGGGTTCCGGCCGGAGCAGCACAGTCGACGGCTCCATGGGGGGCGCATGCCCCCGCACAAAGACATGTGACGAACAACACAGGTATGCACCCGTGTCCTCCGTGATGCGGCGATTACCCGGCTCGCGGCGCGGGAAGTGCTTGCTGTGGCCGAGGCCGCGACGTGGCCGGCCGATCCGAGGGGGAGAAAGACTATGCCCAGCCTGGAACGCCTGAACGACGGCGACGGCAGCCCGTACGAGCCGTACGAGATCGACACCAGCACGATGTTCCGGGTGACCTGCCCGGACTGCGCCCGCCCCATCGCCCTGCTCCCGGACGAGGACGTGCTCCCCGAGCACGCGCTGTGCCCCTCGCCGTGGAATCCCTTCGGGCTCACCGTGTGCCCCGGCTCCGGCCGCGCCATGGAGGAGGCCCCCGCCGTGGACGAGTCGCTGGACGGCCAGGAATTCGACACGGCGCTGCTGCTCACCCTGCCGGAGAGCCTGGACTGGCGGACCCAGCCGTTCTCCCACATCGGGGGCCCCGGATCCCGCCCGGTCCGCGTCCCGGAGATGCGCCGGCCGTCCTGACGGCCGGGGATTCCCGGCGGGCGGGGCGCGGGGCGCCCGCCCGCCGTGCCGGTTCCTGCGGTTCCGGTTCCTGCCGTTACGCTTCCCGCCGTTCCGCTTGCCGTGCCGGTGCCCGGCGCGGCGGTCCTCAGCGGCTCTCGGGGCCCGCCAGGTGACGGGCGATCACCATGCGCTGGATCTGGTTGGTGCCCTCGACGATCTGCAGGACCTTGGCCTCGCGCATGTAGCGCTCGGCGGGGAAGTCCGCGGTGTAGCCGTAGCCGCCGAGGAGCTGGACGGCGTCGATGGTCACCCGCATCGCCGCGTCCGTGCAGAACAGCTTGGCCATCGCCGCCTGCCGGGAGAACGGCAGGCCGGCGTCGCGCAGCCGCGCCGCGGCGAGGTAGAGCGCGCGGCCCGCCTCGATCTGGGTGGCCATGTCGGCGAGCATGAAGCGCAGGCCCTGGAAGTCGGCGATCGGCCGGCCGAACTGCCGCCGCCCGGCGGTGAAGGCGAGCGCCTCGTCCAGCGCGGCCTGGGCGACGCCGACCGCGCAGGCGGCGATGCCCAGCCGCCCGGAATCCAGCGCGGACAGCGCGATCGTGAAGCCCTGCCCCTCCTCGCCGATGCGGCGCGCGTCCGGCACCCGCACCCCGTCGAAGTGCAGCTGCGCGGTCGGCGAACCCTTCATACCCATCTTGCGCTCGGGCGGTGCGGCCGACAGGCCGGGGGCGTCGCCGGGCACGAGGAAGGCGGTGATGCCGTGGGCGCCCTCGCCTCCCGTGCGCGCCAGGACGGTGTAGAAGTCGGCGACGCCGCCGTGGGTGATCCACGCCTTGGTGCCCTCGAGGGTCCAGGTGTCGCCGTCGCGGGTGGCGCGGGTGCGCAGTGAGGCGGCGTCGGAGCCGGAAGAGGGCTCGGAGAGGCAGTACGCCCCGAGGAGGCCGCCGCCGAGCATGCCGGGCAGGTGCTCGGCCTGCTGCTCCTTGCTGCCGAAGCCGGCGAGGGCGTGGCAGGCGAGGGTGTGCACGCTGACGCCCAGGCCCACGGTGAGGCGCGCCGCGGCGAGCTCCTCCAGGACCTGGAGGTAGACCTCGTAGGGCTGATCGCCGCCGCCGAACTCCTCGGCGTAGGGGAGCGCGAGCAGGCCCGAGGCGGACAGCAGCCGGAAGACCTCACGGGGGAAGCGCCCGGCTTCCTCCTCCTCGGCCGCGGCGGGCTCGATCTCCCGCTGCACCAGGTCGCGTACGAGCGCGAGCAGGTCGCGGGACTCCTCGGTGGGCAGCTGACGCTCCACCGGCTGGGGGCCGTGGTCGGTCATGGCGGCGCTCTCCTCCCTGTCAGGGCGCTGCGACGACGGGCGCGCAAGGGTGTGGCGCCGCCGTCGGTGATCCCCCAGCCGATGATTCCGCGCCGGGTCGCGACACGGGATGACCTGCGGCTGTGGCGGCTTGGAGTATGCCCGATCGGCGGGCGGACGTCACGGGTTGACAAGTCGCGCACCAGGGACAACGTGCTCCTGACGGAGTCGTGAACGGGGTTGGTCCAAACCATTGACCGTACTGGTCTAGTCCTTCTATGGTCCTGCCACCGCTCGGCGTGTGCATGCCCATCGCCGCGGCGGCTGAACGCAGGCACGAGTGCAGGTCACCCCCCGAGAGCTCTCCCCTCCCCACCGAGGAGAACCCCATGCCCGGACCATCCCGCACCTCCCGCAGACCCCTCACCCTCCGCTCGACCCGCACCTTCCTGGCCGCCTTCGCCGCCGCCGGGGCCCTGATCACCACCACGCTCCTCGGCGGAGCGGCATCGGCGTCGCCCGCCGCCGCGGATCCCGGCGACACCGCCGCCGGCGGCAAGGTGGTCGGCTACTTCACCAACTGGGGCGTGTACGACCGCAATTACCACGTCAAGAACATCGAGACGTCCGGGTCGGCCGCCAGACTCACCCACATCAACTACGCCTTCGGCAACGTCACCAACGGAAAGTGCACCATCGGGGACGCCTACGCCGACTACGACAAGGCCTACGACGCGGCCGGCAGCGTCGACGGCAAGGCCGACACCTGGGACGACGGCGCCCTGCGCGGCAACTTCAACCAGCTGCGCAAACTCAAGAGGCTGCACCCGAACCTCAAGGTGGTCTGGTCCTTCGGCGGCTGGACCTGGTCGGGCGGCTTCGGCGAGGCGGCCAGGAACCCCGCCGCGTTCGCCGAGTCCTGTTACGGCCTCGTCAAGGACCCGCGCTGGGCCGACGTCTTCGACGGCATCGACATCGACTGGGAGTACCCCAACGCCTGTGGCCTGACGTGCGACACGAGCGGCCGCGAGGGGTTCGTGAAGCTGATGGCCGCGCTGCGCGCGAAGTTCGGCACGCGCAACCTGGTCACGGCCGCCATCACCGCCGACGCGTCGAACGGCGGCAAGATCGACGCCGTGGACTACGCGGGCGCCGCCCGCTACGTCGACTGGTACAACCCCATGACCTACGACTACTTCGGCGCCTGGGAGGCCAAGGGACCGACGGCCCCGCACTCCCCGCTGACCTCCTACAGCGGCATACCCAGGGCCGGCTTCAACACCGACGCCACGATCACCAAGCTCAAGTCTCTCGGCGTCCCCTCCTCCAAGCTCCTCCTCGGCCTCGGCTTCTACGGCCGCGGCTGGACGGGCGTGACGCAGCCGGCCCCGGGCGGCACGGCGACCGGCCCGGCCAAGGGCACCTACGAAGCGGGCTTCGAGGACTACAGGGTCCTGAAGACCAAGTGCCCGGCCAACGGCACGGTGGGCGGCACGGCCTACGCCAAGTGCGGCAGCGACTGGTGGAGCTACGACACCCCGTCGACGATCGCCGGGAAGATGGCGTACAAGAACCGGCAGGGGCTGGGCGGCACCTTCTTCTGGGAGCTGAGCGGCGATACGGCCGACGGTGAGCTGATCAAGGCCATCCGCTGACGCCGGATCCCCACGAACCCGCGGTCCGCCCTCTCTCCTCCCGTGAGGGCGGACCGCGCTCGCGCGCCCGGGCCGGACGGCTCACCGAAGGAACGTCAGCACCTGCTGCGACACGGTGTCGTCGGTGAGCAGGTCGTTGTGCTTGAGACAGCCGGCTGCCCGATGGTTGTCCGCCCCGTCGAGGGGCGTGCTCGACACGGGCGCGATCTGCTCGTCGCACGACGACCACCACGTGGCGTAGCGCGTGGGACCGGGGGTCTCGTCGCCCGCGTTGAGGTGCGACAGGACGTAGGAGTCCGGCGTCATGTCCTTGCAGCCCTGGTCCCACAGCGCGCACAGATAGGCCAGGCTCGTCCCGTGGTTGGGGCCGCCGAGCGAGACCCAGTGGGCGACCTTGCCCGTCCCGCCGCCGAACGCGAGGTACCAGCGGGTGGGCAGCGCGCCCAGGCTGTGCGTGACGACATCGGCCCGCGCCGCACCGGTCCGCGCCAGCACGCCGTCGACGTAGGCGGCGAACTCCCCGGCGAGGACTTCGTTCGACGACCTGCCCGTGTCGTACGACCAGGCGTACAGCCGGTCCCGCGCATACCCCGAGGCGGCGAAGTCGTCCTGCATCCCACCCCACACCCCGGGCCCGGCGTTCCGCCCGTGCACGAAGACCACGGGATGCGGCGGGGACGCGGCGCGGGCAGGGGCGGCTGCGAGGGCGCCCGCGCCCAGGACGACCGCCAGGAGGAACAGAGCGAGCCGACGCATGGGGCCACCTCTCCACCGGACCGGACGGGAGCGGCACTATGGCAGATCCGGCCCGTACCCGGAACCCTCGCGCACCACCGCGCCGGGCGCCCCGGTCGCCTCCGCCCGGGTACGGACGCACGACCGGCGATCACATGGACGAGGCTCCCGCACTACGCTGAGGCGGACCGGGCCCGTACCTGCGTGTCCATGCGTCAGCAGGCCCGCGCACCGGCGTACTTGCATGTCCTTGCGACGAGGAGCCACCGCACATGACCGTCCCGCTCGACCTGGACTTCTTCCGCCGCTTCCTCGACCGCGCCACGCGCGTGATCGTCGCGGAGTCCGCGCGCCTGACCGAACTCGACGCCGCCATCGGCGACGCCGACCACGGCGCCAATCTCAAGCGCGGGTTCACCTCCGCCGCCGAGGCGGTGGCCGCGGAGCCGCCGGCCACGCCGGGGGCGCTGCTGACGGCCGTAGGCGTGCACTTGACGAACACCGTGGGCGGCGCGTCCGGGCCGCTGTTCGGGACCGTGCTGCGGCGGATGGGCAAGATCCTGGGCGAGGATCCCGTGGTCGAGCCGGAGGCACTGGGACGGGCACTGGGGGCGGCCGTGGCGAGCGTGCGGCGGCTCGGGGACGCGGCGCCCGGCGACAAGACGATGGTCGACGCCCTCCAGCCGGCCGCCGACGCCTACGTGGCCGCCCTGCCGCAGGGCGTCGTGGCCGCGCTGGACGCCGCCGCCCGGGCCGCCCGCGAGGGTGCCGGGGCGACGATCCCGTTGCAGGCCCGCCGCGGGCGGGCGAGCTATCTGGGCGAGCGCAGCATCGGCCACCAGGATCCGGGCGCCACGTCGTCGGCGCTGCTGGTGACGGCGCTGTACGAGGCCACCGACCCGGAGCTGTGCGCGGCGCCGCCGGTGCAGGAAGCAGAGGAGGCGGAAGAGGCGGAAGAGACCGGGGAAGCCGCGGCTTCCGAGGAGGCCGCGCCGGCGGGCCGGGTCGGCATCGTGCTCGTCTCGCACAGCCGCGAG
>NZ_JBAMDC010000336.1:0-7209 GCF_036961605.1 Streptomyces sp. KLMMK | reverse complement strand
CCGCTCCGGCGGCCGACCCCGCAGCCGTAGCCGGCGCGTACGCCGAGGCAAGGCGCTGCCTCGACGTGCTGCACGTGCTCGGCCGGGACGGAGAAGGCGCGGCGGCCGACGACTTCGGCTTCGTTGGACTGCTGCTCGCCGGGGAGGGCGACGAGGGCGGGGGAGGGGACCGCATCGGGCGGTTCGTGACCCGCACCATTGGGCCCGTAGTCGACTACGACACACGACGCGGCACCGCGCTCGTACCCACACTGGACGCGTACTTCGCCGCAGGCATGAGCCCGGCTCGCACGAAGGACGCCCTGCACGTGCACGTCAACACTGTCGCCCAGCGTCTGGACCGTGTCGGCCGCCTGCTGGGTCCGGACTGGCAGACCCCTGCCCGGTCCCTGGAGATCCAGCTGGCGCTGCGGCTCCACCGTCTCGCGGCCCCCTCCCCGGCCCCGGCCCCACCGCCGTCGGATCGTCGAGGTCACGGTGGCGTGTCTCCGGCGCAAGCCCGACGGCGATCAGGGTGAGTACGACGGCGGCAATCACGTACAGGGCGACCGGTGTGCCGCTGTCGTACTCCGCGAGGAGCGCGGTGGCGATCAGCGGGGCCGGCGCACCAGCAGCCACGGAAGAGAACTGCGCGCCGATCGAGGCACCCGAATACCGCATCCGTGTCGCGAACATCTCCGAGAAGAAGGCCGCCTGGGGGGCGTACATCCCACCGTGAAGCACCAGACCTACGGTGACGGCGGTGACGAGCCCGCCGAAACTGCCGGAGTCCACGAGGGCGAAGAACGGAAACGCCCAGAGCCCCACGCCCGCGGCTCCGATCAGATACACGGGCCGCCGCCCGATCCGGTCCGAGAGGGCGCCCCAGGCCGGAATGGCCACGAAGTGCACGGCGGAGCCGATGAGCACGGCGTCGAGGGCGATCTGCTTGGAGAGCTGGGTGTGCTCGGTGGCGTAGACGAGGATGAAGGCGGTGATGACGTAGTAGCTGATGTTCTCCGCCATACGGGCACCCATGGCGACCAGGACATCGCGCCAGTGGTCCCGCAGCACGGCCACGAGCGGCGGCTTCTCCGGCTCACCCGTCGAAGCCCGCGCGAGGGCGGCCTTGAAGACCGGCGATTCGTCGACCGACAGCCGGATCCACAGCCCCACGATCACCAGCAGCCCCGACAACAAGAACGGCACCCGCCAGCCCCACGACAAAAACGCTGCATCGGACAACAGTGCCGTCAGCGCGGACAACACCCCGGTGGCGAGCAATTGCCCGGCAGGAGCCCCGGTCTGAGGCCAAGCCGCCCAGAACCCCCGCCGCTCGGCATCCCCGTGCTCGGACACCAGCAACACGGCCCCACCCCACTCCCCGCCCAACGCAAACCCCTGCACGAGCCGGAGCAGAGTCAGCAACACGGGCGCCGGTGACCCGACGGCAGCATGGGTGGGCAACACCCCGATGGCACACGTAGCACCCCCCATCATCACCAGACTCACCACAAGCAACCGCTTCCGCCCCAGCCGGTCCCCGAAATGCCCGAACACCAACGCCCCGACGGGCCGCGCAACGAAGCCGACGGCGTAGGTGAGAAAGGCAAGCAGCGTCCCGACGAGCGGATCGGACCCGGGAAAGAAGAGCTTGTTGAAGACGAGCGCGGCGGCGGAACCGTAGAGGAAGAAGTCGTACCACTCGATGGTGGTCCCGATGAGACTCGCGACGACGATCTTGGGGAGCGAGCTGAGAGTTGGTGGGTGTGTGGCAGGGGTGGTCATGGTCACCGCTTCCGGGTGGGGGAGGAGGGCGTCATTGCGTCGCCATACGGTAGGAAGCAGCAGGTCGGAGACCTATGTGGTGGGACTACACAGTTCGGGGCCAGGGTGTGCGCGGAGGGCCCAAGAGAGGGAGACGTAAAGCCGGCCGGGGCCCCAACTCGATTTAGGAAGACGACGCGGAGACTTGTCGCGATTGGCAGTATTTGGTACCCGGGTGGGCCCGGTGTGGCGGGATGATCCGGCCGACCCGGCTCTGCTGGCCTCCTACTACAGCGCGATCGAGACGGTGCGAGAGACGGAAACGTCGGTGGAGGAGGTCCGCTTCGTCCTCTTCGACGAAGGGGCGTACGCAGCCTTCGCGTCGCAGGCGAGCTGATGTGCCTGTCCGTCCGGAGCGTCTACTGATGCCGCCCCCCGGATGGCTGTCTGGACGGCGCTGACCGCCAAGAGTGACGGCGTCCAGGCAGCCCTGCACTTCGGGTGCGGCGCGCATGTCGGAGAGCTGGCGCGCGTGAGCGAGAAGCAGAACCAGCAGGCCCTCGCGCACCGGACTGACGGCCTCCGAGGACGGGCCTGTCCCGGTCGTCGGCCCCGTACTCGGCACCACCTGGCACAAGTAGGCGGAACCGTCTCTCGGCGTCTACGTGGTCCATATCGCTGCCGATCACGCAGGTGGGACCGTCGTGGTCCAGGTGCGTCGACGGTGTTGGTGACAGCAACGTGAGAGGCCGACCAGCCGTTACCCCCGCACCCGGCGACGCCGCCATGCGCAGTTCACAGCGCCGGACCCGGTGTCTGCCACGTCTCATGTGCTGCCGGAACTTCGGGCACCTGACGAAGTCCTCTTCGCCGCATCGCAGGGCGCGGGCCCTGAGCTGATGAGCGTGGCCGAGTTCGACCATGCGCTGCCGGATCTCGGTGATCTTGGCGCGGATCACGGCCTCCCGGCGAGGCTGCTCCCGCTGGAACTCCCTGATCTCGGCCAGGCTCAGCCCGGCCTGCTGGCACGGGCGCAGTACCGTGATCCGCGCGGCGGCCTCGAGCGGGTAGCTCCGCTGCCCGCTTTCGCGCTCGGGTGCGGGCAGCAGGAGTTCCGTGGCTCTCCCAGTACCGGATGGCCGAAGCGGGCACCTTGGTGGTCCCGGCGAGGCGAACCAGTTACCGAAAGCCTTGTCGGTGTCGTCGAATGCCGAGCCCATCCAGCCGAGCCGCGATGCACGCAATCGGTGGTCCTCTGCCCGAGTGGAGACCAGGCGGAAGCACACAGCCCAATCAACTGCGGCGTCCTCAAACTCTCTTCGCGAGATCGCGGCTGGCCGGAACGGAGGCGGCGGCCAACGGTGCCGTCGCATACCGGCCGCTCTCCGCTCGTCGGGACCTGTCCGGATGACGGCCGGCGTCCACGGCGCCGGCACTGTGGCGGTGTGCCTGGTCGGCCCCTGGCGTTCCGTGACGTGTGCCTTACGGGCACCCATCCCCTACGCGCGGACCGTCACTGCTCATGTTGCGCCTGCTGAGAGTGCTCGACCCGCTCCAGCACGTGCCGCACGGTCGTCAGACCCGCATGCGGCCGGAGGCGTGGCAACAGATCTCGAAGTGCACGGTCCACGGTCTTCGAATGGAGTTGGGGGTACTCGTCCAGGAGTTGATGGCACACATGGCATGCTTCGTCCAGCCGCCCCACAGTCGCCAGGAGGCCGGCTCGCTGGGCCAGCGTCAGGGCGATGGCCCGGCGCTCCTGTGGCGGACGCAACGTCAGGGAGTGTTTCAAGGTGTCTTCCGCTCTGGCGTGCTCGCCCAATAGCGTGTGGACCTGGGCTGCCTGGTAGGCCAGGGCGGCCGGGGGGTAGTGCTCCAGCGGGTCGCCTGCCGGAGGGGAGTCGGCCAGCCGCTCGGCGGTCAGGAGTGCCTGAAGTGCTGCCGCGGGTTCCTTGTCCGCCGCATGGACCACAGCCAGTTGTGCCTGGAGATAAGCCCGGACCGCCCGGGCATCGTCGCGACCAGCCACAGCGGCCGCCCCGGCCCGCAAATAGTCCATCGCCGAGCGGTGGCGCCCTTGTGAGAAGGCGAAGGTGCCCGTGGCACGCAGCACCACGGCTTGCAACACCTTGTCGCCCGCCGCTTCGGCGAGTTGGGCCGCGGTGGTGAAGTGCCGCTGCGCAGCCTCGTGGGATCCGGCGTCCGCGCACATCTGAGCCAGCAAGAACATCAGCTTGCTGCAAGAGCCTGCCAGCTCGCGCCGGACCGTTTCATGGCGGGCGGAAGCCATCCAGCCCAGCGCGGTCCCGGCCAGGAAGTCCGAGAGCATTCCCCGCGACGACTCTCCACCGTGGGCATCGTAGGAGACGCGGTAGAACTGCGCTGCTGATTCGAGCACGGCCACTTCAGGGCGCTTGGGGCCGCTCACCGTCTCCATCCGGTCGGACATACTCTGGAGCCTGTACTGCCCCGGGGGCTCATCTGTCATCTCCGGCTCGTGAGGGCGGTGATTTCCCGCCGTGTGACGCAGGGCATCGCGCCCGCTGCGTAACGGTGCCCGGCTCCCGGCGATCGTTCCGGCGGGCGCGGGCGCGGGCGCGGGCGCGGGCCGTGCCGGGTCCCGGTGCGCCGGCGGAACCGCCCCCGCGGGCAGCTGAACCTGCCGCGACCCGGGGATCGCGGTCCTGTGATCGGCTCCACCACTCAGTGGGGCGCCGTCGTAGAGGTCGCGCCGAGGCGGGAATCCCGGGTTTCCGGCCTGGAGTCCGGGATACGTTGTCGAAGCGAGCCCTGCTTGCTCCGGCGTGATGATGCGACCCAGGCGGCGACTGAAGACCTCCGCGATCAAATGTTCCGTCGGCGGCCGAGGTCTGGAGCCTCTCAGCCAGTGCGCGACCGTGGTGCGATCGTACGTCCTACGCCACCCTGTCTCCTTCGCCAGTATGTTCACCGCCCGTGCCAAGGATTCCTGCGTCCAGTCGGCCTCCGTCAACAGGGAGCGCAAATGATGATTGGGGGTGCGGTGCCGTCTCGGGGAGGAAAGGTTCGCCAAGGCCGCCCCTTTCTGGTCGTAGTGCCGCATTCGGCATTGATCTTCGTGGTGATGTGACAGCTCTCTGGCCTGGCATTCGCAGTGGTGCTGTCTGTGATCAGTGCCCGCGACGAACTGCTCGCCTGCGTTCGAGGGACTCGCCGTGCCGGTGGCCGAGCTGCGCGGCGAGTGGGCGTGGAAGCAGGGGGTGAGGGCGCGGCTTCCGTCTGCGAGCCGGCCGAGCTCGCCGGGCTTGGGGTGACCGCCCAGGAGGCGACCGCGCAGGGGGCGTCGACGCTCGGGTGCTCCTGTGGGAAGAGGTCTTGAGGCTGCCTCGACGGGGAACGCCAGTGAGGCGAAGGCCGGAGGCACCCTGGGACGCGGGGAGATCCACGCGGCCGGGCCCCGTTCACATGTCACAGGGCCACGTCATATACGACGCCTGTGGACCACAGCCTGTGGTCCACAGCCTGTGGTCCACATGACACGTGTGCACTGGCCAGGCGTGGGGCTCGCGCGAGTCGCCCGGCCTTGTGATGGGTGGCCGAGAGCGGAACGGGGCATGCCGCCGCGTGGCCTGCCCCGTCCCCTCAAGACTCTGTTACGGTCGGCGGTGCCCCGGCGTCATTGACCGGACAGGTTCCGCTCGGTCTTGACCCCGAAGAAGTCCCCGCCCTTGCGGCGCGTGTCGTCGGTGCCCCACATCCGCTCGCGGGGAACGCGGCGGAGCCTGGGAATGTGCTTGGCACAATGGATGTACGCCTCTTCGACGTCGAGCAACACCCACTGCTGGGGCAGTTGTCCAGGCACCGCCGCCTCGGGTACCGAGGCGAAGTCCTGCCGCATCGCCTCGTCCGTCAGGATCCGTGTCCTGCCGTTGACGTGCAACCCGATCAGGCTTTCGGTGAAGTCGATGAACAGCAGCCCGGCGTGCGGGTTCGTCCCCATGTTGGCCAGACTCGCCATGACCCCGTTGCCCCGGTACTCGGGCCAGGCGAGGTGGTGTTCGCCCATGACCAGTACGAACCCAGGAGGGCCGGCCCGGAAGGTGGCGTCACACTCGCCGAATCGGTCGGCTGTGGCGACGAAGAGCATCTCCTGCCGGGTGATGAACTCCCGCATCCGGGAGTTGAGATGATCCAGCATCTGTTCGCGGTAGAAGCGTTCCGCCTGGGGGCGGGTGCCGTAGTGCTGTTGCATCTCGTGCTCGTGAGGCGCGCCTGACGGTGTGGAGGGGGTACTGCTGGCAGCCACGCTGATCCGTCCTCTCACTGACGTGGGGCGTGGAGGAGAGGAGGCCGGCTCACACCTTGAAGCCGAGTGCGAGCAACTGCTTGCGCCCCTCAGGGGTGATCTTTTCCGCCCCCCACGGCGGGGACCAGACCCAGTTGATCAGCAGGTCGGTGACGACGCCGTCGACAGCGGAGCGAATGATGCCCTCGATCTGGTTGGCCAGCGGGCAGGTGACGCTGGTGAGTGTCATGTCGAGCGTGACGAGATCGTTGTCGTCGATGTCCATGCGGTACACCAGGCCCAGATTGACGATGTCGATTCCCAGCTCCGGGTCGGTGACCTTTCGCAAGGCCTCGGTCACGGCCTCCGCGCTGAGAGTCGCCTGTGGTGCGACGGTGACCGAGGGGCCGCTTCCGTCGGCTCCCACGACTCCCACGCCGGAGTCCTGCGCATCATGGTTCGTGATCGTGTTGCTGTTGCTGTTGCTCACGACCGGTCCTCCCTGTCGTTGTGTCACCACGGCATCGGGTCGCTTCGGCGATCCGACCGATGCCGCCGCGCTCTTGCCCAGTGCCTGGGCAGTTGCGTCCTTCCACGCCATCCAGCTCAGCAGGGCGCACTTGACGCGTGCCGGGTACTTGGAGACGCCGGCGAACGCGACCGCGTCCTCCAGCACCTCCTCCATCGCGTCGTCCGGCTCGATGCGGCCCTTGGACTGCATCAGCTCCAGGAAGGTCTCCTGGATCCTGCGGGCCTCGTCGATCTCCTTGCCGACCAGCAGCTTGTTGAGCACCGAGGCGCTGGCCCGGCTGATGGAGCAGCCCTGGCCCTCGTACGAGACGTCAGCGATGCGCCGGCCCTCGTAGCGCACTCGCAGGATGATCTCGTCACCGCAGGTGGGGTTGGTGTGGTGCACCTCGGCCGCCCCATCACGCAGGCCCCGGCCGTGCGGGTGCATGTAGTGGTCCAGGATGACGTCCTGGTACGTCGGGTGGAGTCTCACGAGCCCGCCCACCCGTCAGCTCGCCGACGCGGTGCGGACGAGCCGTTCCCGCCTGCCGAAGAAGTTCCGGATGTGCTCCAGACCCTCGACCAAGGCGTCGACCTCACCGGGGGTGGAGTACAGATAGAACGACGCCCGCGTGGTCGCAGGAATTCCGTACCGGAGGCAGACGGGCCGTGCGCAGTGGTGGCCCACG
>NZ_JBAMDC010000335.1:0-7219 GCF_036961605.1 Streptomyces sp. KLMMK | reverse complement strand
GCTGTGTCGTCAGCTGTGTCGTCAGCTGTGTCGTCCAGCAGCAGTGCGGCCTCGCGGGCGGCCTGCGGGAGGCGGTCGAGGACGGCGGGGACGGTGACGACACGGACGGGGGCCGCGTCCTCGACCATGGCGGCGAGCCGCTCGGCGGGGTAGTCGGTGTCCAGCGGCAGGTAGGCGGCGCCGGACTTCAGGACGCCGAGGAGGGCGACCATCAGCTCGGCCGAGCGCGGCACGGCGACGGCGACGATCGTGCCGCGGCCCGCGCCGGCGGCGGTGAGCGTACGGGCCAGCGCGCCGGCCCGCGCGTCGAGTTCGCGGTAGGTGAGGTGTTCGTCCTCGAAGACGACGGCGGTCGCGCCGGGTTCGGCCGCGGCCCGCTCGGCGATGAGCCCGGGCAGGGTGGCCGGGGTGACGGCGTGGCCGGTGGCGTTCCAGGTGTGCAGGACGTTCTCGTACTCGCCGTCGGCGAGGAGCCGGGCCCGGTCCAGGGTGAGGGCGGGGTCGGCGGCGAGGCGTCCCATGAGGTCGGTGCAGCGCTCGGCGTGCGCGGCGAGGGAGGCGGCGTCGTAGAGCACGGGGTTGGCGTCGAACTCCAGGTGGAGGACGTCGTCGGGGCTCTTGCTGACCGACACCGACAGGTCCTCGACGGGCCCGGAGGCGAGGTTGACGGTGAGTCCGGGGATGCCGGCGAAGTCCAGGTCGAGGTCGAAGGGCTTGAGGTTGAGCATCGGCCCGTGGAGCCGCTCGTCGCTGCCGACGAGGCCGAGGTCGCGCCGGATGTCCTCGCCGCGGTAGTGCTGGTGGCGGCGGGCGTCCTTGAGTTCGCCCGCGGCGCGCCGGATCAGGTCCGCGAGCGTGTCGGAGCCCTCGACGGCGAGGCGGACGGGCAGCACGTTGACGGCCATGCCCGGCACGCGCATGGTGCCCGGGGCGCTGCGGGCCATGAAGTGCATGCCGAGGACGGCGTCGGTGGTGCCGGTCATGCGGTGCAGGTAGGCGGCGACGGCGGCGGTGGCGGCCTCCGCCCAGGTGCCGCGGACGGCGGCCGCGCGGTCCAGGACGGCGGCGGAGCGCTCGGCCCCGAGGCTGGTGCGGTGGCGCAGGGACGTCCGGGAGGCCTGCGCGGTCTGCTCGGTCAGGCCGGTGACGCGCGGGCGGCCGGCGTGCCGGGCGGTCCAGTAGGCGCGGTCGTTCTCCGGCTTTCCGGAGGCGAGGTAGGCGGCGTCGGCCTCGGCCAGCCGGGCCACGGGCTCGAACGGGGAGGCGGACACCTCCTCGCCGCGGACGAGGGCGGTGTAGACGGCGGCGACGCGCCGGGTGAAGAGGGCGACGCTGTAGCCGTCGATGACGAGGTGGTGGAAGTACTGGAACCACAGGTGGTGGTCGGGGGCGACGGTCACCAGCAGGGAGCCGGTCAGGGCCGGCGCCGCGCCGGCGCCGTCGGTGGGCTCCAGGCGCGGCGGGCAGGCGAGCTGGTCGCGGACGAGTTCCACGGCGGCGTCGACCGGGGAGGCCGCGCCGGTGGTGTCGAGGCGGGGCAGGTGCCAGGCGGCGGCGTCGAAGGGGACCGGGAGCGCGACGGTGCGCCCGTCGCGCCGGGCGAGCCGGACGTGCAGGCCGTCGGCCTCGGCGAGGGTGCGGCGGAGGGCCTCCTCCAGGGCGCCGGTGTCGACCGCGCCCCGGAGTTCCACGTACTGGCCGACGTTGTAGCTGGGGTTGTCGGGGTCGATCCGCTGCGCCGCCAGCACTCCCTCCTGGGCTCGCGTGAGCTCCAGGAACCGTCCTGCGTCGCTGGTCACCTCTGACATGCCGGCCTTCCGGGTCGTTCGTGGTACGGGGAGGGTGGGGGTACTGATACGGAGTGAGGCGGGGGGGGATCCGGGAGGGCTAGAGACCCTTGAGGACCTTCTCGATCTGGTCGAGGACGTCGATCGAGGTCCCGTAGCGGTCGGCGGTGGCGTAGGTGACCGGCAGGACGCGGTTGTCCTTCGACGCCTTCAGCAGCTTCCAGGAGGGCTTGTCCTGGAGCTCCTTGACCTCCTTGGACACCTCGCCGGTGGCGGCCGCGCGCGGTACGAGGATCACGTCGGCGTCCGACAGGACCTCGATCTTCTCCTGGGAGTAGGTGACCTCGTGCTCCTTGCCGTCGTCGGCCGCCTTGGCGAACTTGGCACCGGCGTCGGCGAGAATGCGGCCCACCCACGACGTACGGGTGTCGACGATGAACTCGCCGTTGCCGTAGGAGGAGGCGACGGCCCAGTTCACGGACTTGAGCTTGTCCCCGTAGGTGTTCTTGATCTTCTCGGCCTTCTGCCGGTAGTCCGTCTTCAGCTTGGTGAAGACGTCCTCCTTGCCGACGGCCTGCGCGATCTTCTCCTGCGCGTTGAGCAGGTCGACGGGCGTCTTGATGCCGAAGTAGAGCGTGGGCGCGATGCCTTCGAGCTTCTTGACGTTCCAGTCGAAGGCGGTGGCGCCCTCGACGACGATCAGGTCGGGCTTGAGCGAGGCGACCTTCTCGATGTTCGTCTCGATGCCCGAGCCGATCGAGGTGATCTTCTTGGCCCGCTCGGTCTGCGAAGGCAGCAGCTCCACGGGGTTGTTCTCGTCGATGGCGCTCGTGCCGACGGGCTCGACGCCGAGGTCCAGCAGGGCGCCGGTGGCGTAGGAGATGCCCACGACGCGCTTGGGCGCGGCGGGCACGGTGACCTTGCCGTTGGTCGCCTCGATCACCCGGCCCTTGCCGCCCTCCTTGCCCCCGTCCCCGGCCTCGGAGGCGCTCGAGCTGTTGCCGCCGCACGCGGTCAGGGTCAGCAGGGCGGCGGCACCGGCGAGGGCGGCGGCGGTACGGCCGCGGGCGGCACGGGGGTTCATGGTTCTCCTAGGACGGTGCGCGGGTGAGGGGGCGGGCGGGAGGTCAGGAGGCGGGCGCGGCGGCGGACAGGTGCTCGTACCAGCCGCGGACGGTGGGGGTGGCCTCGATGAGTTCGGCGAACTCGACGGCGTTGCCGTGGGCCCGCCACCGCTCGACGAGGGTCATCACGCGGATGGAATCGAGGCCGAGGTCCTGCAGGTTCTCGTCGACGGGAACGTCCGCGGGCTCCTCGCCGAGCACGGCGGCGACGTCGAGACGGACGGAGTCGAGCGAGAGGGAGGGGGAGGGGGAGGGCATGGGGATCCCTTCGGGGGAGACGGGAAGAGGGGCGGCGGGCGTGCGGGCGGCCGCGCGGAGGGGGTGCGGGGTGAAGTGGGGACGGGGCGAACCGGTGCGGCAGGGGCTGGTGCGGGCACGGCGGTGCCGGACCGGCGGGGCCGGATGGGGGACGGCCCCGACGCGCCGGGCCCCACCACCTCATGAGCCCCACCGGTCCACCGGATCAGCCGACTTGGACCGCCAGTTCGCCGGCGGGCGCCCCGGCCGCCCGGGCATCCCCGTCCGCCAGGACACCGGAACCGCCGTCCGCGAGGGCCGGGCCGCCGTCGGCCTGGACACCGCGCAGCAGCGACCCGCAGATCTCCCCGGAGCGCACCGCGAGCGTCGACAGCAGGGTCGACGTGATGCCGTGCGTGTGCTCGGTGCTGCCGCCCTGGAGGTAGATGCCGGCGCGGATCCGGCCGGTGGTCATCACGCGGTGGTCGCGGTCGATGCGGAGCCGGCCCTGCTCGTCGGTGAGGCATTCCCCGGCGAGCTCGCCGAGGAGCTGACGCGGGTCGGCGGGCCGGTAGCCGGTGGCGAGGACGACGGCGTCGCAGTCGAGGGTGAAGTCCTCGCCGGAGGCGAGCGAGCGGATCACGGCGCGCGCTCCGCCGCCGCGGACGTCCTCGACGGCGGTGAGCCGGCTGGTGTTGAGGATGCGCAGCCGCTCGCGCCCCTGGACCTTCTCCTGGTACGCGGTGCGGTAGAGCTGTTCGATCAGCTCGCCGTCGACGACGGAGTAGTTGGTGTTGCCGTGGTAGTCGAGCAGCGCCTGCTTGACGTCCTCGGGGGCGTCGTAGAAGTGGTCGACGGCGGCGGGGTCGAAGATGCGGTTGGCGAAGGGGCTGTCGTCGGCGGGGCTGTAGCCGTAGCGCGAGAAGACGGCACAGACCTCGGCGTCGGGGAAGGTGCGGTGCAGGTATTCGGCGCTCTCGGCGGCGGACTGGCCGGCGCCGACGACGACGAAGCGGCGGTGCGGCCGGCCGGCGAGCTCCGCGGAGCGGAAGAGCAGGTCGCGGTTGTGCCAGACGTGCGGCCCGAGGGAGACGCCTTCGGGGACGCGCGGGGTGAGGCCCGTGCCGAGGACGATGTTGCGGGTGCGGCGGACGCTCTCGTCGGCCGGGTCCTGCACGCTGCGGGAGACGACGTCCACGTGCTCGGTGACGCCGTCGTTCCGTACGGGCTGCAGGGCGACGGCCGCCCGGCCGTAGTCGACGACGGAGGCGAACTCGCCCGCGCACCACTCGAAGTAGTCGTGGAACTCGACGCGGGTGGGGAAGAACGTCTTCTGGTTGATGAAGTCGGCGAGCCGGCCGCGTTCCTGCAGGTAGTGCAGGAAGGAGAAGCGGCTGCCGGGGTCCCGCATGGTGACGAGGTCCTTGAGGAAGGACACCTGCATGGTGGCGCCCTCGATGAGCATGCCCTGGTGCCAGCCGAACCGCTGCTGGCGCTCCAGGAAGCCCGCGCGGATCGCGCTGCCGGGGTTACGGCGGTTGTGCTCGTCGATCGCGATGGCGAGGGCCAGGTTGGCGGGGCCGAAGCCTATGCCGACCAGGTCCTCGATGGGGCCGCACCCCGTGTGTGCGGTGTCCCCGCGCCGTACCGACATGCTCATCCTTTCGTTGTGTTGCTCGTTCCCACGAGGCCGGCATCTGCCTGCTGTGCAGGTCAGGGGCGTGGTGGGGGCAACCCAAGAACTTGAAGCTTAGGTTAGCCTAACCTAACTTTCCGGCCAGGTGGGGTGTCAAGTCGGGGCGTCAGGAGCCCAGGATCCCCGGCAGCGCCGCCACGAAGGCGTCCGCCTGCCCCTCGGTGAGGATGAGCGGCGGGGCGAGCCGCAGGACGTCCGGGGCCGGCGCGTTCACCAGGAACCCCGCCTCCTGGGCGGCGAGTTGGGCGCGCGCCGCCACCGGCTCGGTGAGGACCACGCCCAGGAGCAGACCCGCTCCCCGCACCTCGCGCAGCAGCGGATGGCCCGTCGCCTCGATGCCGGCCCGCAGCCGCTCGCCCACGCGCCGGACGTGCTCCAGCAGGCCGTCGGCCTCGATCGTGGCGAGCACGGCGAGCGCGGCCGCACATGTCACCGGGTTCCCGCCGAACGTGGAGCCGTGCTGACCGGGCGTCAGCAGTTCGGCGGCCCGCCCGAAGGCGAGGGTGGCCCCGATCGGCAGCCCGCCGCCCAGCCCCTTCGCGAGGGTCACGACGTCCGGCTCGACTTCCGGCCCGGCTTCCGCTCCGGCGGCCCGGTGGGCGAACCAGTGCCCGGTGCGCCCCATGCCCGTCTGGATCTCGTCCAGCACCAGCAGCGCCCCGGCGGCCTCGGTGATCTCCCGGGCGGCCCGCAGGTACCCGGGCGGCGCCGGCACGACGCCGTTCTCCCCTTGTACGGGCTCCAGGACCACCGCCGCCGTCCGCTCGCTCACCGCGGCCCGCAGCGCGCCCACGTCCCCGTACGGGACGTGACTCACCTCGCCGGGCAGCGGCAGGAAGGGTTCCTGCTTGGCGGGTTGACCCGTGAGCGCCAGGGCCCCCATCGTGCGGCCGTGGAAGCCTCCGACGGCGGTGACCATGTGGGGGCGCCCCGTCCTCCGCGCGATCTTGAACGCGGCCTCGACGGCCTCCGCACCCGAGTTGGAGAAGAACACCCGCCCCTCGCGACCGGCCAGTTCCAGCAGCCGCTCGGCCAGCCGTACGGGCGGCTCGGCCACGTACAGGTTAGACACGTGGCCGAGGAGCGCGAGCTGCCGTCCGACCGCCTCCACGACCGCCGGATGCCCGTGGCCCAGCGCATTGACGGCGATGCCGCCGATAAAGTCGAGGTACCTGCGGCCGTCCGCATCCTCGACGGTCACGCCCCGGCCGCGCACCAGCGCCAGCGGAGGCGTGCCGTACGTGTCCATCAGCGCGCCCTTCCACCGGCTCGCCAGTGCGGCGCCGCTCCGGCCGGGGGCCGGACCCTGAGTCCGCCGCGCGCTCACGCCGGCACCCTCTCGCGGACGGCGCCGGCCGGCCCGGCGACGACCGCTGCCGCGGGCGGTGGCGGATCGGGGACGACGGCCGTGCCGACGCCCTCGCCCGTGAAGACCTCCAGCAGCAGGGAGTGCGGGACCCGCCCGTCCAGGACGTGCGCCGTGCCCACCCCGCCGCGCACGGCCCGCAGGCAGCCCTCCATCTTCGGCACCATCCCGCTGGCCAGGCCGGGCAGCAGGGCCTCCAGCTCACCGGCCGTCAGACGGCGGATGACGTCCGTGCTGCGGGGCCAGTCCGCGTAGAGGCCCTCGACGTCGGTGAGGACGATCAGCTTCTCGGCGCCCAGGGCCTCCGCGAGCGCGGCCGCGGCCAGGTCGGCGTTGATGTTGTAGATCTCGCCGTCCGCGCCCCGCGCGACGGGTGAGACGACGGGGATGCGGCCGCAGGCCAGGAGCGCTTCCAGAGTCTCCGGATCCACCGCCACGATCTCGCCGACGAGCCCGATGTCGACGCGTTCGCCGTCGACGTCGGCGTAGCGCTTGGTGGCCGTCATGGTGTGGGCGTCCTCGCCCGTCAGACCGACGGCGAAGGGACCGTGACGGTTGATCAGGCCGACGAGTTCGCGCTGCACCTGCCCGGCGAGCACCATGCGGACGACGTCCATGGCCTCCGGGGTGGTCACCCGCAGGCCGGCCTTGAACTCCGACTCCAGACCCAGCCGGTCCAGCTGCGCGCTGATCTGCGGGCCGCCGCCGTGCACCACCACGGGGCGCAGCCCCGCGTAGCGCAGCGAGACGACGTCCTGGGCGAAGGCGGCCTTCAGGTCTTCGTCGACCATGGCGTTGCCGCCGAACTTGATGACGACGGTCCTGCCGTGGAAGCGCCGGAGCCAGGGCAGGGCTTCGATGACGGTACGGGCTTTGTTGTTCATGAGGAGTACGCGCTGTTCTCGTGGACGTAGTCGGCGGTGAGGTCGTTGGCCCAGATGACGGCGGACTCGCCGCCCTCGGCCAGGTCGGCGGTGATGCGCACCTGGCGGGGGCTCAGGTCGGCCTT
>NZ_JBAMDC010000334.1:0-7289 GCF_036961605.1 Streptomyces sp. KLMMK | reverse complement strand
GAGCAGCTGGACCGCTGGCGCGCCGAGGCCCTGGAACGGTGGCGCGACGGACCCCGTACGGCCGCGGCCTACCCCGCGGACAGCGGCCGGCGCGAGGTGGAGCTCCCGCGGACGTGGGGGAGCATGGACTGGCGGCTGGCGCTGGGCGTCTTCGAGTACCGGCTGACGGGCACGGTACGGGTCGCCGCCGATGGGACGACGTCGGCGGACTACCGCTTCGCGGTGTGCACGTGCTGGGACGCCGGCCGGTTCGCCCGGCTGCACGACGTGGGGCTCGCGAAGGGGTTCACGGTGACGGGCGAGGCGTTCGGCCACGTATGAGTGAGCACGTATGAATGAGAAGGCCCCCGCGGTGCGGGGGCCTTCTCCGCCTGCCGCGTGAAGGGTGAGAAGACGATCACGAGCAGGACATCAAGGGGTGGTCCCTGGGGGACGGGGTTCCTTACGGAACCAGCAGCAGGTTGCCGCGCTGCTTGGCGGCCTCGAAGCGCTTGGCCACGTCCTGCCAGTTGACGACGGCCCACATGGCGTCGATGAAGTCGACCTTCTGGTTCTTGTACTGCAGGTAGAAGGCGTGCTCCCAGGCGTCGAAGACCAGGATCGGGACCGAGCCCTGGCCCACGTTGCCCTGGTGGTCGTAGACCTGCTCGACGATCAGCTTGCCGCTGATCGGCTCGTAGGCGAGGACGCCCCAGCCGGAGCCCTGGGTGGTCGCGGAGGCCTTGGTCAGCTGGGCCTTGAACTTGGCGAAGGAGCCGAAGGACTCGGCGATCGCGTCGGCGAGCTCGCCCACGCCGTCCTTGTCCAGGGGCTCGCCGCCGCCGTCGCCGGACATGTTCTGCCAGTAGATGCTGTGCAGGATGTGACCGGAGAGGTGGAAGGCCAGGTTCTTCTCCAGGCCGTTGATGGCGCCCCACTGGTCCTTGTCGCGGGCCTCGGCGAGCTGCTCCAGGGTGTCGTTCGCGCCCTTGACGTACGCCGCGTGGTGCTTGTCGTGGTGCAGCTCGATGATCTTCGCGTCGATCGTCGGCTGCAGCGCAGCGTAATCGTAGGGAAGTTCAGGAAGTGTGTAGATGGCCATGCCGAGCCCTCCGACTGCTTATTGCAATTAACTTGCAGGTAGACGCTACCAGCAAGAGCAACTGACGGGCCGTAAGGGTGGGCGATCTCCTACCAAAGACCGAGGCGGGCTAGGTCCTGAAGATCAGGACCCAGCCCGCCTCGTGGGGGGTGTGGGTGGTGGCCGAAGGGCGCGGTCGGCCGCCCGCGGTCAGTGCTTCGCGGCCATCACGCGCTGTCGCAGGTAGCCGACGAGCGCGAGCACGCCCGTGAGCCCGGCGGTGAAGAACAGCTGGATGCGGGTGTCCTCCTCGCGCAGCATCAGCGAGAGGACCGCCACGATCCCGGCCAGGGCCACCCAGGTCAGACCCGGGAAGAGCCACATCTTCACCACGAGCTTCTCCGGCGCCGAGCGCTCCAGCTGCCGGCGCATCCGCAGCTGGGTGGCGGCGATGAAGCCCCACACCACGAGCACCGCCGCGCCCGTCATGTACAGCAGCCACTTGAAGACGGTGTCCGGCCACCAGTAGCTGAGCAGGACGGCGAAGAAGCCGAAGCCGGAGGAGGCGATCACGGTCAGCCGCGGCACGCCGCCGGTGACCTTGGCCAGGAATCGCGGGCCCTCGCCGCGCATGACCAGGGAGTGCGACATCCGCGAGGCGCCGTAGATATTGGCGTTCATGGCGGAGAGCAGGGCGATCAGCACGATGACGTTCATGATCTGCCCGGCGGCCGGGATGTCGAGGTACTTGAGCACCGCCACGTAGGGGCCGTCCGTCAGGAGCGCCTTGTCGTTCCAGGGCAGCACGGTGACGATGACCAGCATCGAGCCGACGTAGAAGAGGGCGATCCGCCACATCGCCGTGCGGACGGCCTGGGCGACGCCCTTGACCGGCTGCTCGGACTCGGCCGCGGCGATCGTCACCGTCTCCAGGCCGCCGTAGGCGAAGACCGAGGCGAGCAGGCCCACGACCAGGCCGTTGGCGCCGTTGGGGAGGAAGCCGCCGTGGCCGGTGAGGTTGTCGGAGCCCGGGGCCTCGGTGCCCGGCAGCGCGCCGCAGATGGCGAGGACGCCCAGGACGAGGAAGACGCCGATCGCGGCGACCTTGAGCGTCGCGAACCAGAATTCGAACTCGCCGAAGTTGCTGACCGCCGCGAGGTTCGTCCCGCAGAACACGGCCATGAAGATCAGCACCCACATCCACGAGGCGGTGGAGGGGAACCAGGACTGCATGATGTGGGCCGCGCCGATCGCCTCGACGGCGACGCCCACACAGAGCTGCACCCAGAACATCCAGCCGGCCGTGAAGCCCGCCCAGGGGCCTATCGCCTTCTCGGCGTGCACGGAGAAGGTGCCCGAGGCCGGGTTGGCCGCGGCCATCTCGCCCAGCATCCGCATCACGAGCATCACGAGCAGTCCGGAGACCGCATAGGCGAGCACGATGGCCGGACCGGCCGCGGCGATACCCGCGCCGGAGCCGACGAAGAGGCCGGCCCCGATGACGCCGCCGAGGGCGATCATCGACAGGTGGCGTTGCTTGAGGCCGTGCGACAGATCCGTGCCGCCCGGCGCCTGGTCGCCGACCGCGCGCTCGGGCGCGGAGGTCGCAGAAGTCCGAGTCATGGTCGTGTGTGTCCCGTGGGGTGAGAGCGGAAAAGTTGCCTCAGTGTGGGGGTCATGTTCGCCCAGGACAACACCTGTGACAGGGCTGTCCGATATTCAGACGGCGGTATGACTGTCCGTGCCTGACATCTCGCCAGAAGGTGAAGGAATCCGGCCGCCCGGAGCGCTCCGGGCGGCCGTGATCAGCCCGCCCGGCGCAGCCGGAGCTCGCGCAGCCCGGCCACCAGGAGCACGGCACCGGTCGCCGCGGCCGACCACATCAGCTGCGGCCGGGCCCCGTCGTCGGTCAGCATCAGCACCAGCACGCCGCCCATCCCGGCCAGAGCGACCCAGGTCAGATAGGGGAAGCACCACATCCGCAGGGCGAGCTTCTCGGGCATCTCCCGCTCGATCCGGCGCCGCAGCCGCAGCTGCGAGACGGCGATCAGGCCCCAGACGAAGAGCAGGACCGCACCCACGGCATTCAGCAAGTACCGGAAGATGGAATCCGGCCACTGCAGGTTGAGTATCACCGAGGCGAAACCGAACGCGACCGAGGCCAGCACGGCCCGGCGCGGCACACCGCTGCCGGACACCTTCAGCAGCGCCTTCGGCGCCTCACTGCGCTCGGCGAGCGAGAAGACCATCCGCGACGAGCCGTAGAGGTTGGCGTTCAGCGCCGACAGCAGCGCCACGAAGACCACGATGTTCATGATCTGCCCGGCGGCCGGGATGCCGATGTGGTCGAGCACGGCCACGTACGGGCTCTTGCCCGGCTCCATCGACGACCACGGCAGCAGGGTGACGATGACGAGCATCGAGCCCACGTAGAAGAAGAGGATGCGCCACACGGCGCTGCGCACCGCCCGGCCGACGGCGCGCGCCGGGTCGTCGGACTCGGCCGCGGCGATGGTGAGGACCTCCAGGCCGCCGAAGGCGAAGACGACCGCGAGGACGCCGGAGACGACGCCGCTCACGCCGTTGGGCAGGAAGCCGCCCTGGCCGGTGAGGTTGGTGAAGCCCACCGCCTCGGTGTCCGGCAGCACGCCGAAGACCGCCAGCAGGCTCAGCCCCAGGAAGAGGACGATCGCGCCGACCTTGAGCGCGGCGAACCAGAACTCGAACTCGCCGAAGTTCTTCACGGCGGTGAGGTTGGCGGCCGTGAAGACCACCATGAAGATCAGCACCCAGGCCCACTGCGGGACGCCCGGCACCCAGCCGCCTGCGATCTGGGCCGCGCCCGTGGCCTCCACGGCCAGCACGACCACCAGCAGGAACCAGTACAGCCAGCCGACGGTGAAGCCGGCCCAGCGGCCCAGCGCCCGCTCGGCGTGCACCGAGAAGGCGCCCGAGGCGGGCATGGCGGCGGACATCTCGCCGAGCATCCGCATCACCAGCATCGCGAGCACGCCCGCGATCAGGTAGGAGACGATGATGCCCGGCCCCGCCACGGCGA
Source organism: Streptomyces sp. KLMMK (assembly GCF_036961605.1). NCBI lineage: Bacteria > Bacillati > Actinomycetota > Actinomycetes > Kitasatosporales > Streptomycetaceae > Streptomyces > Streptomyces sp. KLMMK. Next base: position 3,171 of record NZ_JBAMDC010000334.1, on the reverse strand, counting down.
TGCCGGCGCCGGAGCCGACGAAGAGGCCGGCGCCGATGACGCCGCCCAGCCCGAGCATCGTGAGGTGCCGCTGCTTGAGCCCGGCCGACAGGGGTTCTTTCTCGCCCGCGAGGGAATCCGCGGTGGGGGGTGCGTCGTGCATGAGGTTCGTACTCTCGGATCCGCGCGAAGGGCGCTGGCGATCTTCACGCGGAGCGCAAAGGGGTATAGGTGACTCCACATTCTCCCGGCAATGCAGTCCGAGCCAAGCCTTACCGAGCTCCAGTGACAAGCATCACGCGATATTCCGCCCGCGCCGGGAACCACCCGGGGAAGTCTCCAAGCCGGACGGCTCGCCTTTGTCATTGCCGCGCGATGTCCCTTCGAGCGCCCTCGGCTAACGTCACAAAGTCACTTGTCCCCACCACTTATCTGCGGAGTGAAGATGGCCACCGCCGCTGCCTCTGTTCCCCGGACCGGTACGGTCCTCGCCGATCTGCTCCCCGCCTCCACCGCCGGGCGCGCCCGGGTGCGCGACGCGGCCCTGATCCTGGGCGGAGCCGCCCTCACCGGCCTCGCGGCGCAGATCGCCGTCCCCGTCCCCGGCTCCCCGGTCCCCGTCAGCGGCCAGACCTTCGCGGTCCTGCTGGTCGGCACCGCCCTCGGCGCCCGCCGCGGCTTCCTCTCCCTTGCCCTGTACGCCGTCGCCGGCGTCGCGGGCATGCCGTGGTTCGCCGAGGCCAAGTCCGGTGCCGCCTTCCCCTCCTTCGGCTACGTCCTCGGCATGCTGCTCGCCGCGACCGTCGTCGGCGCCCTGGCCCGCCGCGGCGCCGACCGCTCGGTCCTGCGTACGGCCGGCACGATGGCGCTCGGCTCCGCGATCGTCTACGCGGTCGGCGTGCCCTACCTGGCCCTGGCCACGAACATGCCCTTCGCCGACGCCGTCGCGGCGGGCCTGACGCCGTTCCTCATCGGCGACGCGCTGAAGGCCGCGCTGGCCATGGGAGCGCTTCCCACTGCGTGGAAGCTCCTGGGCCGCCGGGGCTGATCCCCTCCGCATACGCAGAAGCCCGCGTCCCCCCTCGGGGACGCGGGCTTCTGCGTAGGTGCGCGGTGCGGCTAGCGCCCGGCGCCGGCGCGGTGGCGGCGGTCCAGGATGAGGCCCAGCGCCACGACGATCACACCCACCAGCACGGAGGCGAGCACCGTCTGGCGGTTGTCACCACCGGTGTAGAGCATGTAGCCCAGCACGAAGGTGATCATGCCGATGGTGGCCCACGTCAGGTACGGGAAGAGCCACATCTTCACCGTGAGCTTCTCCGGCATCTCGCGCAGGATGATGCCGCGCATCTTCAGCTGGGTGAAGCAGATCACCAGCCAGACGAAGAGGGCGACGGCGCCGGAGGCGTTCAGCAGGAACTTGAAGACGGTGTCCGGCCAGACGTAGTTGAAGATCACCGACACGAAGCCGAAGACGACCGAGGCGAGGATGGCGACCTGCGGCACGCCCCGCTTGTTGACCGTGGCGAAGGACTTCGGCGCGTCGCCGCGCTGGCCGAGGGAGAAGGCCATGCGGGAGGCGGTGTAGAGGCCGGAGTTCAGGCAGGACAGGACGGCCGTCAGCACGATGACGTTCATGATCTGGCCGGCGTGCGGGATGCCGATCGAGTCGAGCGCCGCGACGTAGCTGCCCTTGTCCGCGATCTCCTTGCTGTCCCAGGGGAGCAGGCTGACCACGACGAAGATCGAGCCGAGGTAGAAGACGGCGATGCGCCAGATGACGCTGTTGGTGGCCTGGCGGACCGCGCGCTGCGGGTCCTCGGACTCACCGGCGGCGAGCGTGACGATCTCGCTGCCCATGAAGGAGAAGACGACCATCAGCACACCGGTGAGGATGGCGCCCGCTCCGTTGGGCAGGAACCCGCCGTGCGCGGTGAGGTTGTCCAGGCCCGCGCCCGGGTTGTCCGAGCCCGGCAGCACGCCGAAGACGGCCAGCAGGCCGATGGCCACGAACGCGGCGATCGCGACGACCTTGATGCCGGCGAACCAGAACTCGAACTCGCCGTACGAGCTGACCGAGGCGAGGTTGGTCGCCGTCAGCACGATCATGACGATCAGTGCCCAGGCCCACTGCGGGACGGACGGTATCCAGCCGTTGAGGATGGCGGCGCCCGCGGTCGCCTCGACCGCCAGCACGACGACCCAGAAGAACCAGTACAGCCAGCCGATGGAGAAACCGGCCCAGCGGCCGAGCGCCCGGTCCGCGTAGGCGGAGAACGAGCCGGAGGTCGGGTTGGCCGCGGCCATCTCGCCGAGCATGCGCATCACGAAGACGACGAGCGTGCCGACGAGGGCGTAGGAGATGAGAATGCCGGGGCCGGCGGCGGCGATGCCGGAGGCGGAACCCACGAAGAGGCCCGCACCGATCACACCGCCAATGGCGATCATGGACAGGTGGCGGTTCTTGAGTCCGGCCTTGAGGCCTTCCCCGCCCGCCGCCGGGGCGTTGCCGGGATCGCCGGTCGTCGACCCCTTCGTCATGGTCGGCGGTGTCGCGCTCATATGCACGTTCCTTCGGGTTGTTCCTTTGGTTCTCGGGTTACGAGCCACCGCATTAGAACTTTTCGAAGGTGTCTTTAGGAAGACCCGAATCCATTTCGTTGTGTTCACTCAGAGTTACCACGACCTGCTGGCCGATCACGGTCCCCGTTCGTGCCACACTCGGACGCATGCGCGTGTACCTCGGCTCCGACCATGCCGGCTACGAACTCAAGAACCACCTCGTCGAGTGGCTCAAGGCCCACGGCCACGAGCCCGTCGACTGCGGTCCCCACATCTACGACGCCCAGGACGACTACCCGCCGTTCTGCCTCCGCGCCGCGGAGCGGACCGCCGCCGACGCCGGCAGCCTCGGCATCGTGATCGGCGGCTCGGGCAACGGCGAGCAGATCGCCGCGAACAAGGTCAAGGGCGTCCGGGCCGCCCTGGCCTGGAGCGAGCAGACGGCCGCCCTCGGCCGCGAGCACAACGACGCCAACGTCATCAGCATCGGCGGCCGGATGCACACCCAGGAAGAGGCGACGAAGTTCGTCGAGATCTTCCTGGCCACGCCGTACTCCGGTGAGGAGCGCCACACCCGCCGCATCGAGATGCTGGCCCGCTACGAGACGACGGGCGAGCTCCCCGAGATCC
>NZ_JBAMDC010000333.1:0-7299 GCF_036961605.1 Streptomyces sp. KLMMK | reverse complement strand
CTTCGAGCGCTTCGCGCACTCCCGGACGCCCTGCTGAACCGGGCCCTTCCGGTTGTACATTTGCGCTGGGACGCGACAGCGGAGGGGACCGCCTCATGTCGACCCTTGATATCGCGACCGCGCCGCTCGACCTGCCCGCAGTCCGCAGTCAGGTCGACGTCGTCCTGTCCGCGTTCCTGGCACGCAAGGCACGCGCCGCCGCCGCGGACGGCCACCCGGCCGTCGTCACCGAATTCCTCGGCGACTTCCTCTTCTCGGGAGGCAAACGGCTGCGCCCCCTGCTGTGCGTCATCGGCTGGCACGCCGCCGGCGGCCACGGCACCCCCGCCCCGACGCTGCGGGTGGCGGCCTCGCTGGAGCTGTTCCACGCCTTCGCCCTCGTCCACGACGACCTCATGGACGACTCCGCCACCCGCCGCGGGCGGCCCACCGTGCACCGCGCCTTCGCCGACCGCCACCGGGCCGGCCGCAGCGCGGCCGCCGCCGACCGGCTCGGCAGCAACGCCGCCCTCCTGATCGGCGATGTCGCCCTCGTCTGGTCCGACGAACTGCTGCACACCGCCGGACTGCGCGCCGGCCGCCTCGCCGACGTCCTGCGGGTCGTCGACGCGATGCGCACCGAAGTGATGTACGGCCAGTGCCTCGACCTGCTGGCCACCGGCCGCCCCACCGCGAGCACCGCGCACGCGCTGGCCATCGTCCGCTGCAAGACCGCCAAGTACACCGTCGAACGCCCCCTCCACATCGGCGCCGCCATGGCCGGCGCGGGACCGGCCTTCCGCGCGCGGCTGAGCGAGTACGCCCTGCCGCTCGGCGACGCCTTCCAGCTCCGCGACGACCTCCTCGGCGTCTACGGCGACCCGGCCGTCACCGGCAAGCCCCGGCTGGACGACCTGCGCGACGGCAAGCACACCACGCTGGTCGCCCTGGCCCTGGAGCGCGCCGACCGCGCCCAGCGGCGGGCCCTGCATGCCCTGCTCGGCAACCCGGACCTGGACGAGACGGGAGCCGACCGGATCCGTGCCGTCTTCGCCGAGACCGGCGCCCACGCCACCGTCGTACGGCTCATCCAGTCCCGCTGCGAGCAGGCCGAGGAAGCCCTCGACCACGAGTCCTTCCCGCCCGCCGCGCTCGGCGCCCTGCGCCAGCTGGCCCGGGGCGCCGCCGCCCGGACCGCATGACGGTCCGAACGCCGTTCGTACGGGCGAAGTTACGTTCCGTCAAGGTTTTTATGCGACGGACTGGACGCACGGGGCCTCCGGGACGGCATCAGAAGTGAGAGCACGTGATGCTCTCCCGGGCCCTCGGGGGGCACCGGGTCCGGACCGCTTCGGAAAAGAGACCAGGGAAATCGTGATGTTCGACGGCACGGCGCCGACCGGCCGCCGCAGGGGGGCGACCCTCGCACGGCGCACAGAACAGCACCACGTGCGGGGTCCGGCGTGAGCGCCCGGCACGCCGTGCTGGGCACGGCCGCCAAGGATCAGCACTCGGTGGTGTACGAGTCCTTCGTCCTGCGCAAACGGGGCACCTATGTGAACTGGTCCTACGTCAAGCTGTACTCGATGGAGGACGCCCGTGAGGCGGCGAACGAGGCCTTCTTCAAGCTGTACCTGCACTGGGACGACGCGCTGGCCAGCGCCAGCACCGACGCCTTCGCCTTCAAGATCCTCCGTGATGTCGTGGCCGACATACTACGAAAACGCGACCGCCGCCCCTGCGTTCCGGCCGGCCTCGCCTTCGAGCCCACGGTCAAGCCCATCGCCGGCATCCCCAGCGAGGAGGTCGACCAGATCACCGCGCGCATGGAGGTGCACCGGGCCGTGGCCCGGCTCTCCGAGCGGCAGAACCGCTGTATCACCCTGCACTACTTCCTCGGCTACACCCCCGAGGAGATCGCCGACATCACGGGCCTTGCCGCCTCCACCGTCCGCTCCCACCTGGCGGCGGGCCGCAGCGCCCTGGCCGCGCTCCTCGACGCGCCCGCCGACGAACCGCCCGCACACGAGAAAGGCCACCACGGATGATCGACGACATCCTGCGCGGGACACAGATCCGGACCCCCGCTTACAGCAGCGAGCAGCGCGCCGAGGACGACCGCCTGCTGCGGGCCCGGATCGAGCAGGTGGAGCGGCGCCGCGCCCTCGCCGCCCGCGGTCCGGCCCACGACTGGCTGGTTCCCACCTCCCCGGAACTGGCCGACCTGCTCCTGCACTCCGTCGACGGCGAGGCCCTCGCCTCGCTGTGGAAGCTCAAGCGGCGCCTGCGCCGCGATCTGAAGGAGCTGTGCAGCCAGGTCGCCCAGGCGCCCGGTGCGGCCGAGCGGCTGGTGGAGTTCGCGGAGGCCGAGCGCCCGACGGACCCCGTGGGCGCCCGCGGCCTGGGCTGCCTGCTCTACCTCAACGGCTGTGAGGCGGGGGCGCGGTTCTGGTGGCGGTACGCCGCCGGCGCCGACGACGCGACCAGTGCCTACTGCCTCTTCCTGGAGGGGCTGCTGCGGGACCGGCCCGGTGAGGCCGTCCACTGCTACCGCGAGCTGAACGCCGGCGGATTCCTGTGCGACGAGGACTGGGAGAGGCCCGCCGCCGGGGCTCCCGCGAACGCCTCGTGGCCGACGGCCGTCAGCGAGCATATCCGCGAGGTCAACACCGGCTCGGGGCACGGGCAGGTGCCCATCCCCGAGGGCTACCTGGACGACGCCTCCCCGGCGGAACGTGACGAACTCCTCTGCCACCGCTGCTGAACGCCGCCGCCCGTGCCCTGCGGACCGTTGCGGGCCGCAGGGCACCGCCGTGCCACCACCCGGACCGAAGGAGCACCATGCCCCGACCACCCCGCATCCCCCGCATGCGCCGGCCCCGGCGAAGCCTGTTCCCGGAGCGGCGGAAGCGCACCGGCGCACGCCGGTTCGCGCGCACCCACCGCATCCAGATCGCCGGCGCCCTCCTGAGCGGCACCCTGCCCGCCGCTGCCGAGTTCCTCGGCCCGTGGCTGTGGCGCTGACGTGCAGGGGTGACCGGCTCCGCCCGGTGCGGGGCCGGTCGGCAGCGGCCCGGGGCCGGCCTGCCACCGTGTCAGGCCGCGGGGGCCGAGGCGACCTTCTTGCCCTGGTCGTTCACGGCGAACCACAGGCCCTGCTTGCCCTGCCCCGCGGTGTCACCGGGTTTCCTGTCGCCCGTGAACCAGTAGACCGGCCAGCAGTCGACCGCCAGCTGCTCGGTCCCGTCCGGCCGGGTGACGGTGGTGATCAGCTTCTCGGGCACGCCCCGCACCGCGCTCTTCTCCACGGGCTTCGCCGGCTTCCACGTCTCCAGGCACGCGCCGGTGCACGCGAACTTCATGGGCCAGGCGCTGTCCTTGGCGAACCGGTACAGGGTCCGGCCCTGCCCGTCCACGAGGATCTTGCCGAGGGCGGGGTTGTCGGAGACGGACACGCCCGCGGCGGCGGGCTTCTCCCCCTCCTTCCCCTTCCCCTTGTCCTTGTCCTCCGGCTTCTCCTCCTTCTCCTCGGGCTTCTCCTCCTGCTTCGCGCCCGCCTTCCTGCCGTCCGGGGCGAACGCGCTCCACGTGCCGCCCACTCCCTGGCCCTTGGTGTCGCCGGGCGCGGTGTCCTTGGCATAGCGGTAGACGGGCCAGCCGGCGAGCGTGAGCTGCTTGGTCCCGTCGGCGCGCAGGACCTCCCCGACCTTCGCCCCGATCCCGGAGGCGGCGGTCGCGTCGCCGGCGGGCACGGGGGGCCAGGCCTTCGCGCAGTCGCCGTCGCACGTGGACGCGGGCGGCTGCGCCGTGTCCTTGTCGAAGCGGTAGAGGGTCATGCCCGCGCTGTCGGCGACGACGGAGCCGATCCCCGGAGCCTCGCGCACCGTCATTTCCTTGGCCGGGGCGTTCTTCGCCTGCGTTTGCGCATTGTCGCCGGAGCCGTAGCCGCCGGCCCCGTACCCCCCGCCGATCTTGGAGGAGCTCCCGGCGGGGGCTTTGCCGTAGTCGTCCTTCGTGGACGAGTCACCGCCGCCGCAGGCCGCCGTGAGCATCATGACCGTGATCGCCGCTCCTGCGAGAGAGGCGTGACGCAGCTTGTTCATGAACCGTCCTTTGCTCGTGTTCCGGCGGTGAACCGCCGTTGCAGGGGGGATACGGAGCCGGTCCTTCGTCCGCTCAACGGGACCGGAAATTTGTCACCCGGTGACAGAAACCGGCGCTCAGCCGGCGGCGGCGATGCGCAGGGCGAGGGCGGGGCAGCGCCGCACCGCCCGCAGGGCCCGGCCGCGCATCCGCGCCGGGAGGGGCATCACGGCCCGTTCGGGGTAGCCGTCCGCGCCGAGCCGCAGCAGGCCGGGCAGCAGGTCCGCGCACAACCCGTGCCCCCGGCACAGCGTCCAGTCCACCAGCAGCTGCTCGGCGGGCGGCCGGGCGGAGCCGTCCGCCCGGGCCGGTGACACGGAGGTGTGCACGGCCGGTCCCTCGGGCAGCGGCAGGGCGCCGAGCGTCGGGCGGGCGCATCCGTGCCCGAGGGCGTGGGCGGCGAACTCGTCGGTGAACACCGTCAGCGCGGAGGCCACGAACCGGGCGGTGCCGTCGGGGTGGGCGCAGGCGCCGCGCCGCTCCACCGCGGCCATCCGTGCGCGGGCCGCGTCCAGGGCGCGCTGCCCGCCGCCGTCCGCCGCGTCGGCCAGGGCGTCCGTGAGGGAGGGCAGGCCGAGGGCGCAGGGCCCGCACTGACCGGCCGACTGGGCCGCCAGCCACCGGGCCGTGCGGACCACTTCGCCCACGGGGCAGGTCGTCTCCGGCAGCGGCAGTACGGCTCCGGCGCCGAGGACGCCCCCGGCCGCGGCGAGCGAGTCGCGCGAGACGGTGGCGGACCGGGCGGCCTGCGCCGGAAGCCAGCCGCCGTGGTAGCCGCCGACCAGGACGCCCTGGCCCGGCCCCGTCCGGCACAGGTCGAGGATGTACGTCAGGGGCACGCCGGTCGGGGTCTCGACGACGTGGGTGCCGGCGACGGTCAGCATGACGGTGCCGGGCTCGGTGGGCAGCCCGCATGCGCCGTAGCCCGCGGCCCCGAGCCGCGCCGCGACGGCGAGCTGGGCGAACGTCTCGGTGTTGGAGAGCAGGGTGGGGGAGCCGCCGAGCCCGCTCTCGCTGGTGCGGATCCGGCGGCCGGACGGCAGCGCGGGGCCGCCGTCGATGCCGCGGACGAGCGCGGAGCTCTCGCCGGTGACGAAGCGTTCGGGCAGCAGGGTCACGTCCGCCCGCGGCTCGGAGGCGTCGCGTTCGGCGATGGCGCGGTTCACCGACCGCTCGACGTCGGGGCGGGTCACGCCGACGGCCACGCGCTGGGCGCCGAGCGCCTTCGCCGCGAGTACGGCGCCGTCGAGGACGAGGTGCGGGGCGTAGAGCAGCAGGGCGGTGTCCTTCAGGCAGCCCGGTTCGCCCTCGCTGCCGTTGACGACGACGGCGGCGGAAGAGCCCTTGCGGTGCAGGGACGCGGCGACCGCGCGCAGCTTGCGGGCGAACAGGAAGCCCGCGCCGCCCCGGCCGCGCAGGCCGATCTCCTCGGCGAGCGCCGCGAGTTCACCGGTGTCCAGGCCGGGGGCGGGGCCGTGGACGGACAGGTGGGCGTCCCGGTCCATCCACGCCGTCTCGTCCAGGCCCGCCAGGAGCCTCGGCGGCCCGACGGTGGCCAGTGCGGGCACGGTCCGGTTCACGATGTGCCTCCTGTGCCTCCGCGGCCCGCGCGTTCCTCGCGCAGCCGCGAGCGCATGCGCAGGGCCAGGGCGCCCGCCACCCCCGCCAGGCACAGCGCGTACGCCGCGGTGGCCCAGCCGGCCGCGGGACGGCCCGCGTGCAGCCCGTGCACCAGGGCCGCGCCCCAGGCCGGATAGGCCGCCATGTGCAGGGCCCGCCACCGGCGCGAGCTGCCGACGCCGCTGAACGCGCTGCGGAACGCCCCGGTGACCGCGACGGCGACGAACAGGTAACCCGCCATCGTGCCCAGGCCGATGAGCAGTGGTTGCGTGTTGTCGGTGAACGGAACGGCCGCGGCCGCGGTACTGGTACGGTCCTCGGCAACCTTCACCCAGATGTGCAGGGCGAGAAAGCCGAGCCCGGCCACGGCCAGCCCGCGGTGCACGCCCTGGGCGAGGAGTCGGTGGGCCGAGCCCAGCAGCCGCCGGTCGGTTGCGGCCAGCCCCCACAGCACGGTGGAGGTGAGCGAGACGAGCGCGAGGACCCCCGCGCCGAAGTCGAGGAACTCCTGCGTCCGTTCGGCCACCCCGGCCCGGGCGGCGACGGCGAGGAGGAGCAGGATCGCCGCCGGAAGGGCGGGGCGGGCCGAGGGCCGCAGCTGCGGCCGGGCCCGCGCCCTCGTGGCCCGGGGTCGAGGAAGGGTTTGCATTCGCGACATGTGCATACGGGTCTCCGCCGGGCGGTCTCCGGTGCTTCCGGCGACCGCCCGTGTTCCTGAGAAATCCGGAAATCCCTCGCTTCGGCGATATCCGCCGGGAGGGCCCTTGTTGAATTCACACGGTGTGACCGGCCGGCCACGGGAAGCCCGGCGGCCGAATGTGCAGAAGCATCGCCCATCTCCGCAGGATCTTCATAAGGTTTATCGCGCTGTGACAAATTCCCGTACGGCTGTCCCCCCGACGGCCGCCGACTGCTGATGATGCCCACTCAGGCGAGAGCGGCCCGGCCCGCATTTTCCGGTTTCCCGGCCCTCGCGCCCGGAACGGAAGTCCGGAGGTAGACGATGTGCGAAATCCTGAACCGCATCTGGTCGCGGCCGCGCGGTGAGTGGTCCCGGGCGGTGAGAAGGGAACTCCCCGCGGTCGCCGCCCGGCTGGCCGAGGAACTCCAGCGCAGCACGCCGGCGTTCTCGGCGGTCGCACAGCGCATCGGCCCGGAAGCGACGCGGACCGCCGTCGAGCAGGCGCTGCTGCAGACGCTGGGGCTGGGGCCCGAGGCCGCCGCGGGGCGCATACCGCAGCCGAGGCGAAAACCCGCCCGCGTCGTCACCGCCATGCCCGGCACCCGGGCGCGCCAGGCCCTCTTCGCCGCGCTCGCCGACGACCGGTGCATCCCCTCCGACGTGCTGGCCGAGCTCGCGGGCCAGGCAGGCTGGCCGCTGCCCCGCCGGGTGCGGGCGGTCGTCCTCGCCGCCCCCGGCGACGTGCCCTCGCCCGCGCCCCACCTCGTACCGCAGCCGTCCCCGCAGCTGACCTCCCAGCTGGCCGCGGCGCTCGGCCAGGGACTGCCGGGCACGGTCGAGGCCGACCTGTGCCTGCTGATCCCCGACCCGGGGGC